>DRLM01000112.1 GCA_011375345.1 Gammaproteobacteria bacterium | reverse complement strand
TCCGGCTTGATCTATCGCACGTTTACCTGCCGGTGTCTGAAGCAGTCAGTGGTGTGATCGTTCACCATCCCAACCGCCTGCATATAGGCGTAGCAGATTGTCGTGCCGACGAATTTGAATCCCCGCTTTTTCAAGTCCTTGCTCATGGCATCGGACCGGGCCGTGGAGGCGGGTACCTGGCTCATGGTTTTCCAGCGGTTTTGAATGGGCTTACCGTCCACGAAATTCCAGATGTAGTCCGCAAAGCTGTCGTGATCATCTTTGATGTTCAGGTAAGCGCGGGCGTTGCCGATGAAGGCGTTCACCTTGAGCCGGTTGCGCACGATACCGGGATCCTGGAGCAGGCTGTCCACTTTGCGGGCAGTGAAACGGACAATCTTGGTGGCATCAAAACCGGCGAAGGCTTTGCGGTAGTGCTCCCGTTTTTGCAAAATGGTGCGCCAGCTCAGCCCCGCCTGGGCGCCTTCCAACAACAGCATTTCGAATAATTTGTCGTCGTCCCAGCAGGGCACGCCCCATTCTTCATCATGATAGGCCAGATACACGGGGTCGCTGCCGGCCCAGCTACAGCGCCGGGGTGTTTCGCGCTTCAGTGCTTCACTCATGGTTTGTGTCACCACATTTTTTATACGCCTGGATCAAATCGTTCAGCCTGCGGCCGGGCATGTCGGGATAGTGTTCTTCGCAGGTGCTGAGCCGGGTCATGCGGTCCAGCCTGAAGTTGCGAAAGGCGTTCCGCAGCTCGCACCAGGCGCCCAGGGTCCACACCCTGCCCCAAAAGAATAAGCCCAGTGGCCACACGGTCCGGGTGCTGGATGCGCCGTCTTCCCGCGTGTAGCCGAAAGAGACTTTGCGGCGGGCATCGATGGCCGGGCGCAAACCGGCCAGGGTCTTTGCCACCGGCGGGGAGATCTGAATCAAGGGAGCAAGCAAAGGGACGTCCGCCACCTTGTGCTGCAAGGCCTTGGGAAGTGCGGCTTCCACCTTGCGCAAAGCGTTCTGCGCCGCCTGCCCCAGACCATGGTCCGCCCAGCTTCGCACGATGCGCGCCCCCAGCGCCAGGGCGTTGAGTTCTTCCCGGGTGAACATCAGGGGCGGCAGCTCGAAGCCCTTGCGCAAAGCATAGCCCACGCCGGCTTCCGACTGAATGGGCACGCCAGAGAGCATCAGATCCTGCATGTCCCGGTACACCGTGCGCTCGGACACTTCCAGCTCCCCGGCCAGCTGCCGGGCGGTCCACAAACGGCGGCTGCGCAGCAATTGGACGATTTGAAACAAGCGGTCGGCGCGGCGCATCACTCATGCGGCTTTGGCAATGCACAATATCCGGCCAGGCAGCGACGCGAATAACATTCCTGCGTGTCAAAACAACCGGTCCCCAATCCGATACCCGGGTTCTTGGGTAGCCACTGATTGTGGCGGCCGCGGCCCTGAGCTTGGGCCTGCTTTTCGAAACGCCATGGCGGTTGCATCTTAGCTGAACAGTTGTCTGATGTTGTCCAGTTCCTGCTTTATCGATGCGCTTTGGGCCTGGAACAGCTCGTCAGGCAGGTCCCCTTGGGCAAAGCAGACACTGTAGGCGCAGTGCTTGTCTGCCAGGGGGATCACCCGCGTGGGCAGCGTGTTCCAGTTTTCGCCGTCGGGCGAGCTGAGCATGTCGATTACGCCGGTGCCGGCATCGGCCCGAATCTGGAAATAGCGTTCGCCCATGGGGGTGTCGATTTTGATATTTGCGCCGTCCCGGCGCAGTGTTTTGCAGAACACCGTGGCCCATTCGGGCAGATTGTGGGGGTCGGACAGGTAGTTGAACAATATGTCGCGCCCCACGGGCACGGTAACGGTAAACGTGTGCAGATTCATCTCGCCTCCGAAGTGGTGATGGGTGGCGGCCAGTGTAGCGCAGCCCTGCTGACAGCCTGGTGTCAGGAATGTGCGCGGCGGGCCTGCTCCGCCGCGTCCAGTTCCAACAACAAGCGGCTGCGCTCTGCTTTGGGCAGGCGGTTCCAGTGGACCCCGGCCAGCGCTCCGGCCAGGGCGTAGAGCAGATTAGCGCTGGGCCGGAAGCCGGCTTCCCTGACGCGCAAATATGCAGCCACCGCCCCAATCTTCCGCAATTCCCCGGCGCTGGTGATGTTCGCAGCCCGCAGCCAGGCCACGGACCTGGGCCCGAGGTTCTTGAGCGCCAGCAATGAATCCTCAGCGCCCAATGCGCCCTTCCGCGCCGCTCAGCAGGCGCTGGATATTGCTGCGGTGACGCCACAGCAGAACCACGCTGATGACGAAAATCAACATCATGAACGCCGGTTCCGGCCGCAGCCACCACATGTACACCGGCGCGAGCACGGCGGCGCTGAGTGCAGCGAGAGAAGAAATCTTGAACACCTTGGCGATGAGCAGCCAGGTCGTCAGCAGCGCCAGCGCCACCGGCCAGGCCAGCCCCAGCAACACGCCGAAGGCCGTGGCCACGCCCTTGCCGCCCTGAAAATTGAAATACACCGGATACAAATGACCGGCAAGGGCCGCCCCGCCCACCAGGGCCAGCACACCCTCCCCGGCATCGAAGGCCCGCGCCAGCAACACCGGGACCACACCCTTCAGCGTGTCTCCCGCCAAGACCACGGCGGCGGCCTTTTTGCCGCCGAGGCGCAGCACATTGGTGGCGCCGGGATTGCGCGAACCTGCCGAGCGCGGGTCCGGCAGGCCCAGCGCCCGGCACGCCACGATGGCCGCTGAAACCGAGCCCAGCAAATAGGCGCCGAGGATCAAAACACCATGGAGAATCATCATAAACGTCCTTTTGGCCGCCTTGGCGGACCCCGCGCCAGCCCTTATAGTTACACGCCCGTGTTTCAAGGAATGGATGAGCGTGGACATTATATATTTGCACGACCTTCGGATCGACACAGTGATCGGCGTATTCGACTGGGAACGCCGCATCAAGCAGACCGTGATACTGGATCTGGAAATGGCCACGGACATCCGCAAGGCGGCCGCCACTGACCAACTGGACGACACCCTCAACTACAAAGCCGTGGCCAAGCGCCTTATTCAATTTGTGGAAGAGAGTGAATTTCAGCTGGTGGAAACCCTGGCCGAGCGGGTGGCGGACATTGTGCTGAGTGAATTCGACGTGCCGTGGCTGCGCCTCAGGCTCAACAAGCAGGGGGCCGTGCGCGGCGCGCGGGATGTGGGCGTGATCATTGAACGGGGGCAGAAATAAGTGGCCCGTGCTTATGTCAGCCTGGGGAGCAACGTGGACCGGGCACGCCACATCCAAAGTGCCATCGCCGCCATGGAGGACCGTTACGGACGGCTGGTTTTGTCCACCGTGTATGAAAGCGAAGCAGTGGGCTTTGATGGCGCCAATTTTTACAATCTGGTGGTGGGCTTCGATACCATGGACAGCCCGCAAGCCGTTGCCGCCTGGTTGCGGGAGCTGGAAGCCGCCCACGGCCGGCGGCGGGGTGGCCGGCGCTATGCCGACCGCACCCTGGACGCCGATCTGCTGCTTTTTGATGAGCGGGTTATTGATGAGAACGGTCTGAAACTTCCGCGCGCTGACATTCTGGAATACGCCTTTGTCCTGGGGCCGTTGGCGGAAATCGCCCCCGCGGCCCGGCACCCCGTGATCGGGGAATTCTTCGCCACCCTGTGGGCGCGGTTTGATCGGGGCACGCAGCCCATGTGGGTGGTTGATTTGTGAGCTCAGCCTGGGACGCAGCGTTGAAACGGATTCCCGGATGCCCGTGCGCCGCCGCGGGCAATGCTTCCTGCATTTCGAGTGTTTTCCTCATCACCCGCCGTCCCCTTGTATGTTCAACCCAGGCCGGTGCTCTGCCTTTGGGGCCGGTGGATCCCGGCTCGCGGTGGGCACTCTGGCCGTTGGGCTGATCGTTCCCCGTGCCGGGCCGGGAGGGGAGGTTTATCCCCAAATCTTCCCCTTGCCACCACAGCTCGGGGAATAGCGCCAGTCACGGCACTGCGCGCCATGCCTGGTGCACCCAAAAAAAAACCCCCGGTGTGAGCCGGGGGTTTTCGTATCGGCTTTGCGCGCAGCTGTTACATGCTGTAGTACATGTCGAATTCCACCGGATGGGTGGTCATGCGCAAGCGGTCCACTTCTTCCGATTTCAGCTCCAGGTAGCCGTCAATCATGTCGTCGGGGAATACGCCGCCGGCGGTCAGGAAGGCGCGGTCCTGATCCAGCGCTTCCAGGGCCTGATCCAGGGCGTGACACACGGTGGGGATGTTCTGCAGCTCTTCCGCCGGCAGGTCGTAGAGATTCTTGTCCATGGCGTCGCCGGGATGAATCTTGTTCTGGATGCCGTCCAACCCGGCCATCATCATGGCAGCGAAGGTAAAGTAGGGGTTGCCGCAGGAGTCGGGGAACCGCACTTCAATCCGGCGGGCCTTGGGGCTGGAGACGAAGGGGATGCGCACCGAGGCGGAGCGGTTGCGGGCGGAGTAGGCCAAAAGCACCGGCGCCTCGTAGCCGGGCACCAGGCGCTTGTAGCTGTTGGTGCTGGCGTTGGTGAAGGCGTTCAGGGCGCGGGCGTGCTTGAAGATGCCGCCGATGTAGTACAGGGCGGTTTCAGACAGGCCGCCGTAGAGGTCGCCGGAGAACACATTGGTCCCGTCTTTGGACAGGGACTGGTGGCAGTGCATGCCGCTGCCGTTGTCGCCCACCAGGGGTTTGGGCATGAAGGTGGCGGTTTTGCCGTAGGCGTGGGCGACGTTGTGCACCACGTATTTGAGTATCAGCAATTCATCGGCCTTGCGCACCAGGGTGTTGAACTGGGTGCCGATTTCACACTGGCCGGCGGTGGCCACTTCGTGGTGGTGCACCTCGGTTTTGAGGCCCATCTCACCCAGGGCCAGGCACATGGCGGAGCGCAGGTCTTGCAGGGAATCCACCGGCGGAACGGGAAAATAGCCGCCTTTGACGCCGGGACGGTGGCCGATGTTGCCGTCTTCGAAGACACGCTCGGAATTCCAGGAGGCTTCCTCGGAATCCACCTTGTAGAAGGCACCCCCCATATCGGCGCCCCAGCGGACGTCGTCCAGCACAAAGAACTCAGGTTCCGGGCCGAAGTAGGCGGTGTCAGCGATGCCGGTGGATTTCAGATAGGCCTCGGCGCGCTTGGCCAGGGAGCGGGGGTCGCGTTCGTAGCCCTGCATGGTGTGAGGCTCGAGGATGTCGCAGCGGATGATGAGGGTGGACTCGTCCATGAAGGGGTCCATGACGGCGGTGTCCACATCGGGCATCAGCACCATGTCGGATTCCTGGATGCCTTTCCAGCCGGCGATGGAGGAGCCGTCAAACATCTTGCCGTCTTTGAACAGGTCTTCATCCACTACATCGGACGGCACGGTGACGTGTTGTTCCTTCCCCCGGGTATCGGCGAAACGCAAATCGACGAATTTCACCTCTTTTTCTTTAATGAGATTCAAAATAGCGCTAGCGGACATTTGGCTCCTCCAAAGGATGCGTTGTGATTCCTGTACAGACGTCACCTGAACACTCGCTGCATGTTCATGCATGCAGCACCAGAATTTTGGCCCCAAAACGAAGCACTAACTATGCCACAGGGTAACCCATTGATTGCAAAATATTTAACGAATCCCGGCGACGCGGGGGAGAAGTGTGCTGCGCACCATGATGAATCAAATGCGCGGGAATGCACTATTTTGGTGCGGTTCCGGACTGGTCTCCCTTTTGAACTTTTATCGTTATTGTCAGTTCATCCTCACCCTCGCTGGCTTCAAGCACATGGTGACCATGCACCCGGCACCATGCGGGGATGTCGTGCAGCGCGCCAGGGTCGGTGCAGAGTACCCTGAGCGTGTCGCCGTCGGCAAGTTCTTTGATTTTGTTCTGGGTGCGGATGACGGGCAGGGGGCAAAGCAAATGGCGGGCGTCCAGCTGGTGTTGGCTCACAGATACCACTCCTGAGGAATATCGTCTTTGTTCATGGGGGTAACGTCCATGTCCTGTTCCGCGCCGTCTGGGCTCTGGATGGCGACCTTCACCGAGGCGGCAGCCCGTCCCTGACTGAAGCGGGCCACCAGAGCGGCGGCCAGGCGCAGATCGTTGTCGTTGGTATCGCCGTCGATCAGGGCCAGCGGGCCCTTGTGGCTCAGGGTGCGCAGGTGGGTGTAGCGTTTGCGGTAACCCTCCAGGAAGCGGTTTTCGCCTTCCTCCCGGCCGACAATCACCTTGAAATGCGGGCGGGGGCGCAGGTGGCGGCCGACTTTCAGCAGCATGATGTCGTCCAGTTCGTACTGCTGACTGCCCTGGGCCTGCCACAGGTCCACCAGCTTGGCGCTGTAGCTGGCGTCGGTGAGGAAACAGCAGCCGCCGGCCGGCTGGGCATAGTCGTGGAGGCCATAGTGCTCCGCCAAAGCTATCTGGGGTTTGCGGCTGCGGCCGGCGAAGTCATGCAGGCGTTCGCGGTCCACCCAGCCTTCGCGCTCAGGCAGGGTGGGGGGCAGCAGCTTGGCGCACAGCGGCCGCAGCAGGCGGTCGCCGGCACCGGATTCTTTCGCGATCAAGGGCAGGGTGTCGCGCCGCTGGGACATGGGCCGCTGCCCCAGTACCTCGCCGGTGATGATGAAGTCGAAGCCGTTTTGCACCATCCACGCCTGCGCCTGCCCCACCATGAAGCCTTTGCAGTCCAGGCAGGGGTTGAGGTGGGCGCCATAGCCGTGCCTGGGCCGGGTGAGCACGTTTTTGTAGTCTTCCACCACATCGACGATGTGCAGCTTGATCCCCAGCTGCTCGGCCACCCACAGGGCATTGTTGCGTTTGGGTTTGGCCCGGTCTTTTTGGCGGAGGGCGTGGGTGTGCCCCTCCACGCAAAACCCAGTGAAGAAGTTCAGCCCTTCTACGTGCACGCCCTGGTCCTGCAAGACGCGCACCGCCAGCATGGAATCCAGTCCGCCGGAGATCAGGGCCACCGCTTTGGCTTGTTTTGGCATAGTGGATCGGCATGGAGGAAAGGGCGACCAAGAATAGCAAACGTCAGGGGTTTTCGCAGCGTTTCGGGCCCCGTCCGGCGCATACCTGGCAGGCCGGGTCGGGACGCAGCCGCGCTTCCCGCCAGCGCATGTTGCGCCCGTCCAGGCGCAGCAGGCGGCCGCTCATGCTTTCCCCGATGTCCAGCAGGGTTTTGATGGCTTCCGCCGCCTGGGTAGCGCCGATGATGCCCGCCAAGGGGGCGAAGATGCCGCCCTCCGCGCAGGAGTTGCGGGGGCTTTCCCCGGTCCCGTAGAGACAGTGGTAACAGGGCCCGGGGAAGAGGTCGTGGCGGAATACCGTCACCTGGCCGGAAAAACCGGCGACAGCACCGGAAACCAGGGGGGTGCGGTAGGCCACGCAAGCGGCGCTCAGGGCCAGGCGGGTGTCGAAATTATCAGAGCCGTCCACCACCAGATCGGCGTTTGCAACGGCCTTGATCAGGGTCGCACCGCCCAGACGGCCTGGGTATGGTACGGGCCGCACGTCTGGATTCAGCGCCCGGATGCGCGCCGCCGCCGCGTCCACTTTGGGGCGGCCGATATCGCCGTGGTCAAAAAGGATCTGGCGCTGGAGGTTGGAGGCGTCCACCTTGTCGTGGTCGCACAGCACCAGTTGTCCAACACCCGCCGCGGCCAGATAGCAGGCGGCGGGTGAGCCCAGCCCCCCCAGCCCCACCAGCACAATCCGGGCATCCAACAGCCGCTTTTGACCGAGCTCGTCGATCTCGGTGAGCAGGAGGTGGCGGCTGTAGCGGCTCAGCTGGTCATCATTGAGATTGAGGGCCAAGTTCAGCTGACGGTGTAGGCGAAAACGCTGTCTTGTGGCGTGCGGCCGTCATCGGCCCAGCCCCCGATGAGGTAAATGGTCTCATCCAGCACCGTCAGGCCCATGGCTGCGCGGGGGGCGGGCATGTCCGGCAGCCGCTCCCATACGCCCCCGCTCAGGTTCAGCCGCGCGGCACGGGCGTGGATGTTGTCGGTGCTGTAGCCCCCGAACAGATAGAGATAGCCACCCAGGGTGCAGCTCGCCTGCCCGGCGGCGGGCCAGGGCAGCGTGTAGCGGTCCTCCCGCTGCCATTGGTTGGTGGCGGGATCGTAGCTCTCAACCAGGGTGAAGTTGTTAAATCCCTCCGTCGTGAAGGCGACCCCTCCCAGGGCGAGGATCTTTCCGTCGGCGGTCACCGCAGACAGGGCAAAGCGCGGCTGACTCAAGGGGGCGATGGTGCTCCATTTGCCCGTGTCCAGGTCCAGGCGCTCGCAGAAGTCAAAGCCGGGGTCGGTTTTCGGTCCCCCTGTGGTGGCATCGGGGTGGTGGCCGCCGAGCACGTAGATCGCGTGATCCAGTAGCGCGACTGCCGGGTAGTCATGGGGTTGCAGCAGATCGGGCCCGGTTTCCCAGGCGTCGGTGGGGGGGTGGTAAATCTCCACCTTGGTGAGGAAGCGGAACTGGCCGTTGGCCTGTTTGAAGCCACCACCCATGACGTAGATGTAATCGCCCACCACCACCGAAACCGTCCCCGAGCGGTGGGTGGGCATGGGGGCACAGGCTTTCCAGCTGTCCCGGGCGGGGTCGTAGGCATAGACGGAATTCATGCTGGCAAAGGCGGGACCGCCGCCGCCGAAGACATAAATTTTCCCCCCGTAGACGGCGGGCGGTGTGTGCGAGCGTGCGCCGGGAACGGGGGCTTTGATCTGCCACGCTCCCTTGGCAGAAAGTGCAGTGTTTGTGTCCATAATATGTGTTTTGGTCGATGAGCTTTGGGCAGCGGCCGTCCCCTTAGCCTTTACTTTCTGGGTGTTTTTTGCGAGTATTGAACGCCGGAGTCGGGCGTAAACATTATGGCTGACTTTCAGTAGATTTGCCAAAAGATGTGTTATTGGCACACAAAAACAGCGTTGTATGCGCTGTTGCGCTTCGCTAGCATGTGGCGGAAGGGTTTGTACGGGGGTTCTGACGTTAAAGGACAACAGCCTTTCCGCCGATATGAATGACTAGGCATTGGTATTTCAGGTCGCCCCCCAAGGGGGACAATAAATCAAGGACGACCACGCCAAGGCCAGGGATGGAAGCGGCTTCCGCGTCGGAAGACCAGGCCCAGGAAGGCAGTTTTACATTCGCAGCAGGAGTGCTGCACGGCGAACTCAGGGAGCGGGCGGATCTCGCCCATCAACGCAACTCATGGAACCTCAGATGGTGTTGCATCGTCGCCGATTGCCCCAACAGGGTTGTTAAGGCAATGACGTTTAGCCGGCCCGAAGACCAACGATAAACTAGAGGCAAGCCCATGCTGTACAACGAATCGCTTTATGACGACGAAAGCGCGTGTCGCACCAAGCCTGACACTCTCCCCAAAACCGTTAATTCTTCATCTGTTACCAACGTTCACCCGGCACCCCTCCCCCCCTTGCAAGACCAGTTCGGACGCACTTTCGATTACGTGCGCATTGCGGTCACCGAGAAATGCAACCTGCGCTGCACCTATTGCATGCCCGAGGAAGGGGTGGATTTCAAAGGTGGGGAGCATATTTTGTCCGCGGGCGAAATCACGCGCACCATCGGCGCCCTGGCGCGCATGGGCGTTAAGAAAGTCCGCTTTACCGGCGGCGAGCCGCTGGTGCGCAAGGATATTGTGAAACTGGTTGATGGGGCGGCGTCCACGCCCGGGATAAAAACGGTTCATCTGACGACCAACGGCATCATATTCAGTCGCTACGCCAAAGACCTGCTGTCCGCCGGACTGACCGGTGTGAACATCAGCCTGGACAGCCTGGACGCCGATAAGTTCCAGCGCATCACCCGGCGCACCGGTGTGCAAAAGGTGCTGGACAGCATTCAACTTGCGCTGGATCTCGGTTTCCCGAGGGTCAAGGTTAATGTCGTCATGATGCGGGGGTTCAATGAGGATGAATTTCCTGCCTTTTGCGAACTCACCAAAGACAAGGCCGTAACCGTGCGCTTCATCGAGTTCATGCCTTTCGATGCCCACCAGATTTGGGAAAGCGGTGAACACTTTGCCAGCGCCGAGCACATGATCCGCAGCCTGGAAAACCTGTATCCCGGCATCGAGGACAGCTCCGGCACCCGCACCGAGCACCATATTTTCCAGGTGCCGGGTTACGCCGGGAAGATCGCCATCATTCCCGCCTTCACCCGCAGCTTGTGTGGCAACTGCTCGCGTATACGTCTGACCGCCGATGGTAAAATCCGCAACTGTCTCTATTCCGACGAGGAATACGACGTGAAGCCGGTCATTCGCGCCCAGGGCGGAGATGAGGAGATCGCGGCTGTGTTTCGCCAGGCTTTTGCCGATAAAGCCAAAGACGGCTTTGAAGCCAAGAAACGATCCGCTGTGAAGCGGGTGAGTGTGGCCGATATCGGCCGCGTCAGCATGACCCAGATCGGCGGCTAGTTCCGGACCGGATGCACAAGTGGTCAGGCCGGGTGTCAAGAATCTTGGTCTGCACTTTGGTTGGCTAAATATTGAGCAGGTTAGATATGGACAATACACTGACCCATTTTAACGCCGCCGGCGAAGCGCACATGGTGGACGTGGGCAAGAAAGATCAAACCCAACGGGAGGCCATCGCCGAAGGGCGGATTTTTATGGCGCCCAGCACCTTGGAGCTGATCCGCCAGGGCGGGCACAAGAAGGGTGATGTGCTGGGCATCGCGCGGGTGGCCGGCATTATGGGGGCGAAAAAAACCCCGGAGCTGATTCCCTTGTCTCATCCAATCAGCATCACCGCGGTAGATCTGGAATTGACGCCGGAACCCGAGCAAAACGCGGTGCGTTGCCAGGCCACGGTGCGCTGCGTGGGCCAGACCGGAGTGGAAATGGAAGCGCTGACTGCTGTGCAGATTGCCCTGCTGACCATCTACGATATGTGCAAGGCGGTGGACCGTGGCATGGTGATGCAGGACGTGGGCCTGTTGGCCAAGTCCGGTGGCAAGTCTGGCACTTGGCGCCGCAGCGCTTGAAGGAGCGGGGAACCATGAGCGTGAAAATCCGATATTTCGCCAATATGCGCGATCGCATGGGACGGGCGGAAGAAGCTGTGTCCCTGGACAGCGAGACCATTACGGTAGCGGAGTTGTGGGGGCGCATGTCTCCCGGCCAGGCCCTGCCGGAGAATGTTCTGATCGCCGTCAACATGGAATATACCGATGGCGCCCACGTGGTAAAAGACGGTGACGAAGTCGCCTTCTTTCCGCCGGTGACCGGGGGTGCGCAGTGAAGGTTGTGCTGCAAGACGGTCTGTTTGATCCTTACCAGGCCACGCGCGACTACGAGGATCAACACCTGCCCAAGGGCAAGCACGGGGCGGTAGTGACGTTCGTGGGCACCATGCGCGATTTCAACGATGGCCATGATGTGTCGTCCATGTTCCTCGAACACTATCCGGGCATGACCGAGAAGCACATCGAGAATGTGTGCAGGGAAGCCCTGGAAAAATGGGACGTGATCGACGCCTTGGTGGTGCATCGTCATGGGGAAATTGCGGTTACCGAGCCCATCGTGCTGGTGGCGGTATGGTCGGCCCATCGGGCCCACGCGTTTGATGCTTGTCGTTATATCATCAACTATCTCAAAGAACGGGCGCCGTTCTGGAAGTGTGAATCTACCGCTGAAGGCAAGCGGTGGGTGGAACGCAACACCGAAGACCCCGGTGTGAATGCCGGGGGCATGAAACGTTCCGCATGAGCTTGAGTAGACAGTTATTTCCAGCCAGGGCCGTGAGTGCTTGCTCGCGGCCTTTTTGTTTTCTGTGTGGCAATCCGTAGGCGGGCAGGGCTGAAATCATGAGCGAGCTTGTACGATTCGGCGTTTCAATTGATGCGGAATTACTCACCCACTTCGATCAGCTGATTCAGGACAAAGGGTATGCCAACCGGTCCGAGGCCATACGCGATCTGATCCGTGATCGTCTGGTGAAAGAGGAATGGGACAGCGACCAGGACACCGTTGGCACGATCACCATCGTCTACGATCATCATACCCGCGAACTCATGAGTCAGCTCACCCACCTTCAGCATTCGTTCGAAGGGGAAATCAAATCCGTTCTGCACGTTCACCTGGATCACCACAATTGTCTGGAAGTGATGGTGGTCAGTGGCAAAGGCCACTTGTTACAAGCCTTTGCTGACAAGCTGGTGGCCACCCGGGGCGTCAAGCACGGTTCGCTTGCCATGGCGACCACCGGGCAGGCCATCCCTTCCACCGTTCCCTCTCATGGCCACAGCCACGGCTGAACAAAGCAAGCGGTAACACAATTAATTGCAGCGTGTTATTATTGACGCTATCACAGCATCGTATTGCGTGTGGGGTTCGATAAAGGGTTTGTCAGTGCTTGATAAGGTTCAGGTACGCAGCTGCTGCTTTTCGAGGTGTTGCTGGTTTGTCGCCGCCTTGGTGTGTGCCGTCCCGGCCGAGGCGCACAAAGTTAATCTGTTCGCCTTCGTGGAGCAGGGCCAAGTGTTTGTCCAGGGCTATTTTAGTGACGGTAAAATGGCGAAGAACGCCACAGTCCGTGTTTTCGGCGAAGGTGGTCGCGTCTTGCTGGATGGGAAGACCGACACTGCGGGCGAGTTTTCCTTTCCCATGCCCGGAGAAATTCCCCGGCGACTGGTGTTGGATGCCGGTTTGGGCCACATCGCCGAGTATCGTCTGGACGACGATCCAGACCTCGCCGCCACTTTGGTCGCTGATCCCGCCGAGGGTGATTCGGCGGGCGACGTTGCTGGAGAAACCGGCGTAGCTGCGGTGGTCCGCGTCGATGGGGAGCTGGAGGCCGTGGTCGGCAAAGCCGTGGCGGAGGCCGTACGCCCCCTGGCGAGGGAAATCAACGCCCTCAAGACGCAGCGTTCGACCAGCGATATTGTGGGTGGGATAGGGCTGATTGTCGGCCTGTTGGGCGGCTTTGCCTACTGGAAATCCCGCCAGCGGTCCGCCGCCGGTTCTAAAGAATGAGTCCAACAACAACGATAAGCTAGCGAGCCCCAGCCGCGCTTTTTTGGAGTCCATCCGCTCATGCATATCTCAGATGGCGTTTTGTCGGAGCCCGTCCTGGCCGTCGGATTTTTGGGGACCGCTGCCGCGGCGGCCGTGAGCTTGCGTCGCATGGAAAATGAAGAAATCCCCAAGATCGCTGTGATGACCTCGGTGTTTTTTATCGCTTCTTTGATCCGCGTTCCCATCGGCCCTGCCAGTATTCACCTTATCCTCAACGGTCTGGCCGGTGTTGTTCTGGGGCCACGGGCCTTTGCCGCCATCATGTTGGGTATTGTGTTGCAGGCCATATTGTTTGGCCATGGCGGTGTCTCCGTAATCGGGGTGAACAGCCTGATGATGGGGGGCGGGGCTCTGGCGGCCTACGGGGTGTGGCAGTTGCGGCACCGCTTCGGCATGGCCCGGCGGGAGCTTGTCTTCGGGGCCCTGGCGGGCGCGACGGGGACGGTGGTTTCGGGCACAGTGCTGGCCTTGGCGCTGGTGACGACCGGAAAAGCCTTTATTGCCACCGCCGGGTATGTGCTCGTGGCACACCTCCCCATCGTGATTATTGAGGCTGCGGTCACTGCAGCCGCCGCCACCTATCTCACCCGGGTCAAGCCCGAGGTCCTGGCTGGATACCGCCGTCCACCGGCGGGCAGGCCCGTTTCCTGAAGGCTCGCCGCCGTGCCGCTGGACATTGACCGCTACGCCCACTTGGATACGCCCCTGCGGCGCTGGGACCCGCGCTACAAGCTGGCCGCGGCGAGTGTCTTGATCGTTGCCATGGCAGTGGTGCACAGCCTGCCGGTCGCCGTCCTGGCCCTCGGCAGCGCGCTGGTGCTGGTGCGTCTGGCGGGCCTGCCGTTTCACTTTGTCCGTCACGGTGTGTCCTGGGTGTTGTTGTTTCTCCTGCCGTTCTTTCTGATTCTGCCGTTCAGCTATCCGGGGGCGGCGGGCACTCAGGTTTTAGGTCTGGGGTTTGCGTGGGAAGGCGTGCGTCTGGCGGCGCTCATTGTCACCAAAGCGCTGGCTATCGTCCTGACGGCGTATGCCGTGTTTGGCTCCAGCCGTTTTGATGTGTCCATGATCGCCTTGCAACGGCTCAAGTGTCCCCCGGTGCTCGTTCAGATCGTGTTGTTCACCTATCGTTATATTTTTGTGTTTCTTGCCGAGATGAAACGCATGGATACCGCCATGCGGGCGCGGGGCTTCGTCAAGCGCACTGACGGGCGTACCCTGAGCGTGTTGGGTCACTTTGTGGGTACCTTGCTGGTGCGCAGCTTCGAGCGCACTGAGCGCATCTACAAAGCCATGCTCTCCAAAGGCTATGACGGTCGTTTTCGCACATTGGTCGAGTTTCACGCCGACGGTACCGACAAAGCCAAAGCCATTGTCGTCGGTGGGCTGGGCCTGGTATTGCTGGCGACGGATCTGTCGGGGGCCTTTTCCGTGGCGACAGCGGGCTGGTACTGAGAGTTGGGCGCAGGACGGTAGTTGATATATGGAAGACCACGCAGCCATAGCGGTAAACAATGTCTGGTTCAGCTATCCCGACGGGCACCAGGTGCTCAAGGGGGTGAGCTGTCGCATAGCACCCGGTGAAAAGGTTGCTCTCATCGGTCCCAATGGCGCGGGCAAGTCCACCTTTATGAGTTTGCTCAACGGCGTTGAGATGGCAGCCGAGGGTAGTGTGAGCATTGGCGGCTTGAAAGTGGAGAAGGGCGCGCTCACGCAAATCCGCCGCAAGGTCGGCATCGTATTCCAGGACCCCGATGACCAGTTGTTTTGTCCCTCCGTGTTCGACGATGTGGCTTTCGGGCCCCTGAACCTGGGCCTGCCCCACGACGACGTGCAACGGCGCGCCAAAGAGGCCCTGGCCCTGGTGGGCCTGGAGGGCTTCGAGGAACGCGCCTCGTTTCACTTATCTTTTGGTGAACGCAAGCGCCTGGCGCTGGCCACCGTATTGTCCTACCAGCCGGATATTCTGGTGTTCGACGAGCCGTCCACCAATATGGACCCGCTCAACCGCCGCAAGCTCATCAAATGGCTGCAGGGTTCAGACAAAACCATTTTGCTCTGTACCCACGATCTGGATATTGCCCTGGATGTCTGCGAGCGCTGCCTGGTGCTGGCCGGCGGTAAACTGGTGGCAGACGGTCCGGCGCGGGACATTCTGTACAACCGGACCCTGCTGGAGGAGAACAATCTGGAATTGCCCCTGGCCTTGATGACCCACGAATTGTTGCACGAAAAACTGCGCAGCGGTCAGATGGACGAAGAACACAGGCGCATCATAGAGTCTTTCTTGCACGCCCACCGCCACGCTCACGGGCCGGATCAGCACGAACACGTCCACATTCATTATCATCCCCACGAACACCATCATCTGCACGAGCCTGTGCAAGATGAACACATTCACGCCGAAGGGGACGCGATCGTCTCCCCCGGTCACGGTGAGGCCGAACACAAGCACTAACCCGGGCGGGCAGGATTTCATGCGTGACAAAGAAACCAGCACACGGGTGATTTTCGTTCGTCACGGCAAGACGGACTTTCCCACCGATCGCATTTACTGCGACGAGCGGGAAGACCCGGCCCTGAACGCTGAAGGCCGGCGCCAGGCCGCCGCTGCGGCGGCCCTGTTGAAAGACCACGCCATTGACTGCATCGTGTGCAGTCCCGCGGCCCGCACCCGCGCCACGGCTGAGGCCATCGTATCGGTGACGGGTGTGCCGTTAAGCGAAAACGATGGCCTGCGCGAACGGCGTTTCGGCGTTTGGGACGGGCTCTACTTCAATGAAATCGAGCGCGGATTTCCAGACGATTATCTGTCCTGGAAGAAGGATCCGGCCGGATTCACGCCCCGTGGTGGGGAGACTATGTACGATCTCCGGGCGCGGGTGGCGCAGGTGATCAATACAGTGATTTCAAGCCATGCGCACAAGACCGTTGTGGTGGTCTCCCATGTGGGCCCTATCCGTATGGCCCTGAGTGATGCTCTCGGGCTCAGTCTTGATCGTTACCGCCGTCTCACTGTGGACTACGGTGCCCTGTCACGGGTGGATTACGGCCGCCGGCAACACAACCTGATCTATCTCAATTGTCACTCCCGGCACTTCTGAACCGCCGTCATCAAAACAGAGAGCGGCTGGCCGCATCCCGAATGGCGACGATGGCGGGGTGCTTGAGTTTCCGTTCCAGCGAAATGGCGTAAAACTGCTCGCGAATCTGGTCGGTGCGTCCCACCACCGTCACTTTGTGTTGTGTGACAATCTCATTTTCGATGGCGCTGGGCGCGCTGAACAGGCCTACGCCCGCCTGGCCGAAGGCCTGCATCAGGGCGCTGTCGGTAAACTCGCCTGCCACATGGGGGTCGATCTCCAACTCGCTGAACCACTGGGTCAGCTTGCTGCGCAGGGCGCTGCCCGCCGTGGGCAGGAGCAGCGGGGCGTTGTGCAGCGAACGGGGAAAGCCCTTGCGAAAGCGCGCTGCCAGTCCGGGCACGCCGAAGAAGGTCACGCCGCATTCTCCCAGCAGGTGATTGAAGGCCCGCACATTAACCGAGGCCGCCATGGAGCTGTCTGCCAAGACCATGTCCAGTTTGTGTACCGCCAGGTCGGCGAGCAGATCCTCCAGCTTATTTTCCTGGCAGACGATGCGGGTGGCATCGGGCAAAGAGAGGGCGGGTTCCAGCAGGCGGTAGGCCACCAGTTTTGGGATCACGTCGGGGATGCCCACCGAAAACTGTCGGGGCCGCTCGCCCCCATGGCGCATCACCTCCCGCAGTTCAGCCCCCAGCAGGAAAATGTCGTCAGCGTAACTCAAAGCCACCCGCCCCGCTTCTGTCAAGGCCAGGCCGCGGCCCGCTTTTTCCAGCAGGGCCACCCCCATGCTTTCCTCCAGCAGGCGCAGCTGGCCGCTGATGGTCTGCGGGGTCAGATGCAGGATTTCGCTGGCCCGGGCGATACTGCCTTCCTTGGCGACGACCCAAAAGTAATGTAAATGCTTGAAATTAATACTGGGCATGCCAGGAATTGTTCGATTTTCTCGAGGGTAGTATTAATAATAATCGAATTTTATATGTCTTGGCATGGGGCTATACTGTATCCCGAGTCTGAGATGTTTGAACGCTGACGAGATTTGTCACTCGGCATCCCGAAACTCAATGTCACAAGGAGCCGGCGAAAAGCTGGCGAGGGCTCCGGTCAACGGACCGGAAAAGCGAAGTGTAGCGCGTGCACCGGAAACAGTCCAAGTGGTGCCGCGCCGCAATGCGGAGAGCTAAGCGTAAAGCCGACAATCTCGTGCACACGTTCATTTGTGGACCCTCCCCCCACTACAGATGAGGAGTGCAGCCATGAGTGATGACTATTGGTCAATGTTGAGTTTTACCGTCGCCGCCTTCGGTATGGCCCTATACGTGGCAGTCGCTTAACCCGCGACACAGTGAACGCCCGGGACACCCTCCCTCTCCCCAAGGTCCCGGGCGTTCCTCCCTTTCTTAGCCGCCCCGGATTTTCCTGATACGGCGCAAAAGTGCCATTTGGCCCGCCCAACCGCGCGCTTTTTTTCCGGTGCTCGAACAAATGCGGGGCAATCGGGGCAGCCGTGTGTCCAGGGCCCGCTGCTCTCTTCCGTGCAGCAAAGCACCTGTTCCGCGTTGTCAGAATATCCCGGTGACTCCAAAGCCTGGCGCGATCATCTCGCCCCCGGGTGAGAAGCGCAGGTTCCTAGGACACCTGTTCCCCCGCCGCTTGCAAATCCGCGTGGTAGGACGAGCGTACCAGGGGGCCGCTGGCCACGTGACTGAAGCCCAGGGTCTCGGCGGCCTCGCGCAGGGCGGCGAATTCTTCCGGGTCCAGATAGCGGGTGACGGGGAGGTGGTGGCGGCTGGGTTGCAGGTATTGCCCCAGGGTAAGGCGGTCGCAGCCGTGGGCGCGGAGATCGTGCAGCACCTCCAGCACTTCCCCGCGGGTCTCGCCCAGGCCCAGCATGAGGCCGGATTTGGTCGGCACCGCCGGCGCGGCCGCTTTGAAGCGGCGGATCAGTTCCAGCGATTGCCGGTAATCGGCGCCGGGTCGTACCGCCCGGTACAGCCGCGGAACGGTCTCCAGGTTGTGATTGAACACATCCGGCGGCGCTGCCAACAGCCGTTCCAGGGCGTTGTCCATCCGGCCGCGGAAATCGGGCACCAGGACTTCGATCCGGGTGGCGGGGCTCTTTGTTCGCACCGCTTCGATGCAGGCACGGAAGTGCCCCGCGCCGCCGTCGCGCAAATCGTCCCGGTCCACAGAGGTGATGACCACATAGCGCAGGCCCATGGCGCTGATGGTGTCCGCCAGGTGGGCGGGTTCGTCACCGTCCAGGGGAGCGGGGCGGCCGTGGGCCACGTCGCAAAAGGGGCAGCGGCGGGTGCAGATATCCCCCATGATCATGAAAGTCGCCGTGCCGTGACTGAAGCATTCCCCCAGGTTGGGGCAGGAGGCTTCTTCGCACACCGTGTGCAGCCGTTTTTCCCGCAGGATGCGTTTGAGTTCGGTGACCTTGGGCGAGGTGGGTGCCTGGGCCCGAATCCAGCGTGGTTTGCGCTGAAATCCGGCAGTCGGCTCGATTTTCACGGGAATGCGGGCGACTTTTTCGGCGCCCCGCTGGCGGGTGGGTGGGCTAGGTTTGCGGTGCTGTGACACGGTTTGACTCGCGTTTGGAAAGCTCAAGATCGGGCGGCAGGGCCGCGCCGGCCTGGGCAGTGTAGCCCAACTGGGTGCAAAAATGCGCCATCAAGCCGTCTTGCACTGCTGCCATGCTGGGTATCTCAGCCACGGCACGGAGCTGCGTGACCGGCATGTTTTGGAAGCCACAGGGATTGATGCGCTCAAAAGGCGACAAATCCATGTCGATGTTTAAACTCAGGCCGTGATAGCAGCAGCCCCGCCGCAGCCGGAGTCCCAGGGCGGCTATTTTGGCGCTGCCCACGTAAACGCCGGGGGCGTCCGGGCGGGCCCGGGCGGCAACGCCGTAGTCGGCCAACAAGGCAATGACGCTGCGTTCCAGGGCGTTTACCAGCGGGCGCACCCCCAGTTTCAATCGCCTGACATCGAGCAGGGGATAAGCCACCAGTTGGCCCGGTCCGTGATAGGTCACTTGTCCGCCACGGTCGATGCGGATCACGGGAATGTCACCGGCGTCCAGCACGTGCTCGCTCTTGCCGTTCAGTCCCAGGGTGAAAACAGGGGGATGTTCCACCAGCCAGAGTTCGTCGCCTGTTGTGGCGCTGCGCTGCTTGGTGAATGCCTGCATGGCGCGCCACACAGGCAGGTAGTCTTGCAGGCTGAGGTGACGGACGGTGAGGGGTAGGGGCATGGCAACAACGGATCCGGTCTCCGCGGCCCCCTTGCTCAAAAGGAAAGCCGCGATCGAGGGGGCTACAGGGCCATCATGACGTGTTCACAATCCACCAGGTCCCGGTAAATGGCGTCCAGCTGGGCGCGGCTGGTGGCGCGTACGGTAACGGTGACAGACAAGTAGTTGCCGCCCCGGCTGGTGCGGGTGCTCACGGCGCCTTCCCCCAGGTCCGGGACATGGCGGCGGACGATGGCCACCACCAGGCGGTCGAAATCCTCCCGCTGTGCGCCCAGGGCTTTGATGGGGAAGTCACAGGGGAACTTCAAAGCAGAGTCAGCCGTTTCAGTCATCGTGCATTGGACGGCCGGGCGCCGGGCCGGTTCAATCCCCGCGCCGCCGCTGGTTCTCCTTGAAATGTTCGAACGCCGCGCTTAGGGCGCGCCACAGTGGGCCGGGCCGGCCCCGGCCCACTGCGATGCCGTCCAGGGTGGTGACCGGCACGATTTCACGGGTGGAACTGGTGAGCCAGATTTCCGTTGCCCGTTGCAGATCAGTGGCCGGCAAGGCTGTTTCCCGGTGGGGCAGTCCTTCTGCGGCTGCCAGCTCCAGCACCACGTCGCGGGTGATGCCGGGCAACAGCAGGGGGCCTTTGGGGGGGGTGCGGATTTCGCCCTCGATCACGGCAAACACATTGCTGGCCGCGCCCTCGGTGACCTGGCCGTCGCGTATCAAAATGGCCTCTACCGCCCCCCGTTCCACCGCCTGTTGCCGCAGCAGAATGTTAGGCAGCAGGGCGATGGTTTTGAGATGGCAGTGCGTCCAGCGGCTGTCCGCCAGGGTGACCGCCGCCACACCCTGTTCCCGCCACTTTCGCGGTACCGGCTTCAGGGCCTCGGCACTGGCAAACACGGTGGGGGGGGTACGGGCCGGAAAGGCGTGATCGCGGGGGGCGGCACCGCGGGTGATTTGCAGATACAGGCTCAAATCCCCGCTGCCATTGCGTCTGACCAGCTCTTCGAGACAATGCCGCCAAGCGGGGCGGTCCATGGGGTTTTGAATGCGGGCACCGGCCAGGCTGTGCTCCAGGCGCGCCAGGTGTTCGTCCAGGCGGAACAGCCGGCCACCGTAGACGGGGATCAATTCATACACCCCGTCGCCGAAGATGAAGCCCCGGTCGGTGACGGGCACCGTGGCTTGTTCGGGGGGCAGATACGTCCCGTTGAGATACACCACCGCCATGTCATTCAAACCAGAGCCGGATTTCGTCGCTGAGGCGGTCGAAGAAGCTGCCTTCGGGCACATCGTCCAGCGCCAGCAGCGGTTTTTGCACTACGGGCTTACCGGCCAGGCTGAGCACCAGCTGGCCGTAGGGGCGCCCCTTCACGGCAGGGGCAATGAGTGGGTCGCGCACTTTGAGCGCAGCCTGGAGCCGGTCGTACTGGCCCCGCGGCAGGGTGATGTACAGATCATCGCCCAGTCCCAGGGGAAGGCTTGCGCGGGCCCCTTTCCAGATGCGCGCCCGAGAGACGGTTTCGCCGGCGCCGTAGAGGCGGTGGGTTTCGAAGAAGCGGAAACCGTAGTTGAGCAGGGCCTGGCTTTCCCTGGCCCGGGCATTTTCGCTTTTGGTGCCCACCACCACGGAGATCAGGCGCATCTCGTCCCGCAGCGCCGAGGCCACCAGGCAATAGCCGGCGGACTCGGTGTGGCCGGTCTTGACCCCGTCCACGGTGCTGTCCCGCCACAACAGTTTGTTGCGGTTGTGCTGGCGGATGCCGTTGTAGGTAAACTCGCGTTGGGAATACCAGCGGTAGTATTCCGGGAAGTCCTTGATCAGGGCGCGGGTGAGGGTGGCCAGGTCCTGGGCGGTGGTGTAGTGATCCGCGTGGGGCAGGCCGGTGCTGTTGACGAAGTGGCTGCCCGCAAGGCCCAGTGCCGCTGCCTGCTGGTTCATCAGCCCGGCAAACACCGCCTCGCTGCCGGCGATGTGTTCCGCCAGGGCCACGGTGGCGTCGTTGCCCGATTGCACGATGACGCCCTGCAGCAGTTGTTCCACCGGCACCTTGGAGCCCACCTCCACAAAGGTGCGGGAGCCCGGGGTGCGCCAGGCTTTCTCACTGATGAGTACTTTGTCGCCGAGCCGCAGGCGGCCTTCGCGCAATTCCTTGAAGACGATGTAGGCGGTCAGGAGCTTGGTGAGACTGGCCGGTTCCACCCGTTCCGTGGCGTGCTCGCTGGCGAGGATACGGCCGCTGTTGAAATCCTGCAGGATGTACGCCCTGGCGGCGATGGGGGGCGGTGCCGGCACGGTGAGGCCCCAGGCCGGAACGACAACGCTCAGGGCAAGAACCACGCTGAGCAGCAGTGTGCTGAAGCGGCAAGGATAGCGGGAGGATAAGGTCATGGTATCGCAGTGACAGCTGAAAAGGGGCCGGCGCTATTGTAACCGCAACCGGGATCCCGATGAACCCGGGGGCAATTTGGTCTGGGCTGTTCCACAGGCTGCTCAGTCTGCCACGATACGTGGGGTTTTGATGCCCCGGCGGCGCAAGTCGGCGGACAGACGGCTGGCTTCACGCATGTCGTGAAACGGCCCCATGCGGACACGGTACAAAGCCTGTCCCGGTTTGTCCCCGGTGGTGGGCAGAATGTAGACGCCATGACCCAGGTCACGCAGCTGCCGGGAGATGCGCTCGGCATTGCCGCGTTGACGGTAGGCGCCCACCTGGACGTACAGCGGGGCGTCTCCCGGGGCTGCGCGGCGGGTATCCGACGGCTTCGGCGGCCAGCGGCGGGGGTCTATGGCGCGGACCTCAACCCGCGCCGTGCCGCGCTCGGCGAAACCCAGCTTCACCGCCGCGGCGTATGACAGATCAATCAGGCGGTGGTCGTGAAAGGGCCCCCGGTCATTGACCTTGACGATGACCCGGCGGCCGTTGTCCAGGTTGGTCACCTGGACGTAGGTGGGCAAGGGCAGGCTGCGGTGGGCGGCGGTCATGGCGTACATATCATAGGGTTCACCGCTGGAGGTTTTGCGGCCGTGGAACTTGACCCCATACCAGGAGGCCACGCCCCGCGCCACATAGCCGCGGCTGCTCGGCCGGGTCTGGTAACGGCGGCCATTGATGGTGTAGCTGGCCATGTTGCCGCTGGCGGCCAGGGGTTCCAGCCTGGGAACGGCGTCGGGGATTCGGGACACATCGAGCGGCCGCCCCGGCGGCCCGTCACGGCGATCCGGGGGCAGGGCCGCGCAGGCGGTCAGCAGCGCGGCGCAAAGGCCGAGTGTGATGAACCTAAGGTGCGCGCGAGGCCACACCGGCCCGCTGCTCCCGCCGTATGGCCTGGGCCAGCTGATAGACCGCCATGGCATACAGCTGGCTGTGGTTGTAGCGGGTGATGACATAGAAATTATTGGCCGCCAGCCAGTATTCCGGTCCATCCTTTTGCTCCAACTCGATCAGAGCCGCCAATTCGGTATCGGGCCAGTCTGCCTGGGGCTTGATGCCGCGGGCGGTGAACTCAGCCAGGGGGCGTCGGGGTTCAATGCCCTGCGCCACCAGCGCCGCAGCGGCCTTGCCGCTGGCGTTGGCCCGCGTTGCCACCGGCCCGCCCCGTACCCAGCCATGGCGGCTGAGATAGTGGGCCACGCTGCCGATGGCGTCGCTGACGCTGTGCCACAAATCCCGTTTGCCGTCGTCGTCGAAGTCCACCGCGTAGGCGCGAAAACTGCTGGCGATAAACTGACCCATTCCCATGGCGCCGGCGTAAGAGCCTTTCAGGCTCATGGGGTCTATGCCTTCTTCCCGGGTGAGCAACAAGTAGTGCTCCAACTCGCGCCGGAAAAAATCACCCCGCGGCGGATAATCGAAACCCAGCGTGGCCAGCGCGTCCATCACGCGGTAGCCGCCCGTCTGTCTGCCGTAGCGGGTTTCCACTCCAATGATAGCAGTCACCACTTCCGGTGGAACACCGTACACCTGTTCCGCCCGTTCCAGATCAGCGGCATGCTTGTTCCAAAAGTCCACGCCTCCCCGGATGCGTGCCGGCCGGACGAAAATCTGCCGGTATTCGTACCAGGGTTTGGCTTCCGCCGGGCGGGTGATGGCTTTGATGATGGAATCGCGCACGCTGACCTGGGCAAACAAGTGGCGCAACATGTTTTCTTCAAAATGATGCCGGGTCACCATGTCGGTGATAAAGGCGCGCACCTCGGCGCGTTCCGTCAGGTCAGCCTGGGCCGGGCCGGGGACGGCAATGAGCCAGGCCAGCAACAGTGCGGGTCGCGAGATATACGCCTTCATGGGTCTCCTGCTCCGGTGTGCCCGCTCAAGCTGGCGTCGGCACACTAACTGGACAATAGTTTCCTGTGGGTGTGAACGGACATCAGCATACCGAAGGCCGCCATCATGGTCACCAAAGAGGTGCCGCCATAGCTGATCAGGGGCAGCGGCAGACCGACCACGGGCAACAGTCCCGTGACCATGCCGATGTTGACAAAAACATAGACGAAAAATGTGAGCGTGAGGCTGCCGGCCAACAACTTTCCGAACGAGCTTTGCGCCTGCACGGCGATGAGCATGCCACGAAAGACGATGAACAGATACAGGGCCAGCAAGACTGTAACGCCGATCAGGCCGAATTCCTCGGCATAGACGGCGAAGATGAAATCGGTGGAGCGCTCAGGCAAAAACTCCAGGTGCGCCTGGGTGCCGTTGAGCCAGCCCTTGCCGAACAAGCCGCCGGATCCGATGGCGATTTTGGATTGAATGATGTGATAGCACGCCCCCAGCGGGTCGTTTTCCGGGTT
>DRLM01000111.1 GCA_011375345.1 Gammaproteobacteria bacterium | reverse complement strand
AGCCTGGTCACCGCCGACCTCTACGAAGGCACCCGCCAGGCGAGCATCGACGATGTGGGCGGCATTTTGGAACTCATCGAACCCCTGGAACAGGCCGGGGTGCTGGTACCCCGTTCCCGCGAACGTCTGGAAACGAACATCGGCCACTACACAGTGGTGGACCGGGACGGTTTGATCGTCGCCTGCGCGGCCCTGTTGCCGTTCGAAAAAAAGAAAGCGGGGGAAATCGCCTGCTTCGCCGTGCACCCGGACTACCGCGGCAGCGGCTACGGCACCGCCTTGCTGGAACACCTGGAACAGCGGGCGCGGCGCCTGGGGTTGAGCCGGCTCTTTTTGCTCACCACCCGCACCAGCCACTGGTTCATGGAACGGGGCTTCAGCCCGGCCGGACTCACAGCCCTGCCGGTGGCCCGGCGGCGGCTGTACAACTACCAGCGCAACGCCAAGATTTACGTCAAAGCGTTTTGATCCGCACCGGCCGCCACGGAGGCAAAGCGCTGCGCACGCGGGCCCCTGGCTACATTGGAGAGCGCCTCAGCATCCAGGCCCGCTTACTTGCCCGCCCGGATCAGCCCCCCCAAGCCGGCCTGTTCCAATACCTCCGCCAGGCGTTCGCGCACCGCCTGGGTGTTTTCCATGGCCATGGCCTCCCGGCAGATCTCCCGCGCCTGGTCGGCGCTGAAGTTGCGCACCGCCCATTTGACCCAGGGCAGGCTGGCCACGCTCATGCTGAGGCTGTCCACGCCCATACCCAGCAGGACGGGGGTGGCCATGGGATCTCCCGCCAGCTCCCCGCACACGCTCACCGGGCGCCCGTGCCGGTGTCCCGCCGCCACCACCTGGGCGATGGCCTGCAACACGGCCGGGTGGAGGGCGTCGTACAACTCCGCCACCCGCGAGTTGTTCCGGTCCACCGCCAGCATGTATTGGGTAAGATCGTTGGAACCCACGGACAAAAAGTCCACCCGCCGGGCCAGGATATCGGCCTGATACACCGCCGCCGGCACTTCCACCATCACCCCGACTTCAGGCAGGGCCAGATCCTCGCCGGCCTCCACCAGCTCCTGATGGGCGCGCCGCAGCAGAACCACAGCCTCGTCCACCTCGGACACCCGGCTGATCATGGGCAGCAGCAGGCGCAGATTGCCCAGGCCCTTGTTGGCCCGCAACATGGCCCGCACCTGGACCAGGAAGATTTCCGGGTGATCCAGGGTAATGCGGATGCCGCGCCAGCCCAAAAAGGGGTTGTCCTCGGTGATGGGAAAATAGGCCAGGGGCTTGTCACCCCCCACATCCAGGGTGCGCAGCACCACCGGCCGGGGGGCGAAGGCCTCCAGCACCTGGCGGTAAATCAGCCGCTGTTCTTCCTCGCTGGGAAAACGGTCGCGCACCATGAAAGGGAATTCGGTGCGGTACAGGCCAATGCCCTCGGCACCGCTGCTCAAAGAAGGGGTGATGTCGGACACCAGACCGGTATTGACGTGCAGAATCACCCGCCGGCCGTCGCGGGTCTCGGCGGCCAGGTCGCGCAGGTCTTCCAGCCCCGCCGCCAGCTCGGCCTCTTCCAGGGCCAGGCGTTCGTATTCGGCCCGCACCGCCAGGGAGGGGTTGACGTAGGCCCGGCCCCGGTAACCGTCCACAACCATGTGGCAGCCTTCCATCCGCCCCGGCGCCAGATCCGCCACCCCCACCACAGCGGGCACCCCCATGGCGCGGGCCAGAATGGCCACATGGGAGGAGCGGGAACCGCGGGCGGAAATCACCCCCGCCAGCCGTTCCCGCGGCACCTCCGCCAGCATGGTGGCGGTGATTTCCTCACCCACAAGAATGGTGCGCTCGGGATAGGGTGGCGGTTTGCGCCGACCGCTGCGTTGCAGGCACAGCAGGATGCGGCGGCCCAGGTCGCGGATGTCCTCGGCCCGCTCGCGCAGATAGGGGTCGTCCATTTCCTCGAACACGCGGGCCTGCTGGCTCACCGTCTCCCGCAGGGCGCCTGAGGCCCAGTTGCCGGCGCGGATACGCTCCAGCGTCTTGTCCACCAGGCTGCCACTGCCCAACATCATGGAATAGGCCTCGAACAGGGCCCGTTCCTCGGTACTGAGATGGGCACCCAGGCGTTCGCCCAGGGCCTCGATTTCTGCCTGCACGGTGGCCACGGCGGTTTTGAAAGTCACCGCCTCAGCCTCGGTATCGGCCACTTGCCGGTCGGGCACCGCCTCCAGGCGTGCCGGCGGGTACATGACCATGCCGGTGCCCAGGCCGACACCAGGAGCCCCCGGCACACCGGTGAGAACAAGGCCTCCAAAGCCATAACCGGGCTGGACCTCCGCCAGGCTCCCGCTGGCCTCGGCGTGGGCGATCACGCCGGCCAGCTGCGCCGCCATGGTGACCAGAAAAGCCACTTCCTCGTCACCGAAACAGCGCGCCTCCCCCTGCCGCACCACCAGCACCCCCAACACCTTGCGATGATGAACAATGGGCACCCCGAGAAAGCCGTGATAACGCGCTTCGCCGGTTTCCGCCACAAAGCGGTATTGGGCGTGGTCCGGGGCATTGGCGAGATTGAGGGGCTCGGCGGTGTCAGCCACCACGCTCACCAGGCCGTCGCCCATGCGGAAACTCACCCGCCCCACGGCGCTGGGATTCAAACCGTCAGTGGCCATCAGCGCATATTGGCGGCGATGATAATTCGCCAGGTACACCGAGCAGACATCCACCGCCATGGCCTGCTTGACGCGCTGGACAATCACACCCAAGGCCTGCTCCAGGTCACGCGCGTCGGACACTTCCTGAACAATCCGGCGAAGAACTTCGAGCACGGCGGACTCCGGGAGAATTAACAGCGCTGTGGGCGGGAAGTGACTTCCGGGCAGACGGCCGGGCTGGCGGCGGGAAGCAGGGGAGCCAGTTCCGTCAAGGCCCGCTGATAGACCTCGCGCTTGAAGGACACCACATGCCCCAGGGGGTACCAGTAGTTCACCCAGCGCCAGTGATCGAATTCGGGCTGGTCGGTGAAATCCAGGCAGACCTGCTCGTCGCGGCCGAGGAACTGAAGCAAAAACCAGATTTGCTTCTGGCCGATGCACAGCGGTTTTTCATGCCGGCGCATCAACCGCCGGGGCAGGCGGTAACGCAGCCAGCCGCGGGTGGCGCCCATCACCTGCACCTCCGCGGCCCCCAGACCCAGCTCCTCTTCCAGCTCCCGGTACATGGCTTCCTCGGGCGTCTCCTCGCGGCGTATTCCCCCTTGGGGGAACTGCCAGGCATCCTGGCCCACGCGCCGGGCCCACAACAGGCGGCCCTGCGCGTTGCTCAGAATAATGCCCACGTTGGGGCGATATCCGTCGGAATCAATCACTTAACACCGGCTGGTCACATATTCCGGAAGCAATTCTTTATCATAATATGGCATTTTTCCACAAATGACATGGCAATTTGGAAAAAGACCGGGCTTTCCCGTAATCACCGCGGCCCTCCCAGGAACTTGAGAGCAACGACGAACCATCATGACTTTAGCGATATTTGATCTCGATAACACCCTGTTGGGCGGCGATAGCGACGCCCGCTGGGGCGAATTCCTCGTTGAACAGGGCCTGGTGGATGCCCGTTCCTACGGGCGCGAAAACCAGCGTTTCTATCGGGAATACTGCGACGGCACTTTGGACATCCACGAATTTCTCGCCTTTGCCCTGCGGCCCCTGGCGGAAATCGAGCCGGACCGGCTGCTCTCTTTGCGGGAACGCTACATGGAAGAGAAAATCGTCCCCATCATGCTGCCCAGGGCGCACGAGCTGCTGGAGAAGCACCGCCGCGCCGGGCACGAACTGCTGATCATCACCGCCACCAACCGCTTCGTCACCGCGCCCATAGCCCAGGCCTACGGCGTCGAGAACCTGCTGGCCACCGATCCGGAAATGAAAAACGGGCGCTACACCGGCCGGGTCGCGGGCACTCCTTGTTTTCAAGGGGGAAAAGTCAGCCGCCTGAAGACATGGCTGCGGGGGCGCGGCGCAAACCTGGCCGGCAGCTGGTTCTACAGCGATTCCCACAATGACCTGCCGTTGCTGGAGCAGGTGGAACACCCCGTGGCCGTGGACCCCGATGACACCCTGCGCAAACACGCCGGGCTGAAGGGCTGGCCGGTGATCAGTCTGCGGGATGACGAGCGCAGCGGCCACCATCATCCCGCCCGCCGGTAAGATACGCGGGTTGGCACCCTTCGCGCTCCGGGCGCTTGTTCCCGCTCAGCTACCGGAAGGCGTCCTTGTTCATGGCCCGCATGGCCGCGTCCTGCCGGCTCACCACACCTTTTTTCACCAGCTCCAGCAGACACTGATCCAAGGTCTGCATGCCTACACTGTGGCCGGTCTGGATGGCGGAATACATCTGCGGCACTTTGTTTTCGCGGATCAGGTTGCGAATGGCGGGCGTGCCGATCATGATTTCATGGGCCGCCACCCGGCCGCCGCCAATCTTTTTCAACAGGGTCTGGGATATCACTGCGCGCAGCGATTCAGACAACATGGAACGCACCATTTCTTTTTCGGCGGCGGGGAACACGTCAATGATACGGTCAATGGTTTTGGCCGCCGAGTTGGTGTGCAGGGTGCCAAACACCAGGTGGCCGGTTTCCGCTGCGGTCAGGGCCAGGCGAATGGTCTCCGGATCACGCATCTCACCGACCAGGATCACATCCGGATCTTCACGCAGGGCGGAACGCAGCGCCTCGCTGAAGCCTAGGGTGTCGCGGTGCACTTCGCGCTGGTTGAGCAGACATTTTTTGCTGGTGTGCACAAATTCAATGGGATCTTCGATAGTGAGAATATGGCCGTATTCGCTGTTGTTCTTGTAATCAATCATGGCCGCCAGGGTGGTGGATTTGCCGGAGCCGGTGGGTCCCGTCACCAAAACCAGACCGCGGGGGTTGTCGGAAATGTCCTTGAATACGTCGGGACAACCCAGTTCCTCCAGCGTCAGGATGTTGGACGGGATGGTCCGGAACACGCCGCCCACACCGCGGTTGTGATTAAAAGCATTAACACGAAAGCGGGCCAGGCCGGGGATCTCGAAGGAAAAATCGGTTTCCAGAAACTCCTCAAAATCCTTGCGCTGCTTGTCGTTCATGATGTCGTAGAGCATCGAATGCACCGCTTTGTCTTCCAAGGGCGGCACATTGATGCGGCGCACATCGCCGTCCACCCGGATCATGGGCGGCAATCCGGCCGATAAATGCAGATCAGACGCGGCGTTTTTGACACTGAAAGCTAACAGCTCGGCGATATCCATGACTCCTCCCAAGAGCTTGGCTTCGACGGCGGGGACGATGCCCCTGTTCGACACTTGGTTTCCTTAGCGGCGGCGTGCTTGGGTTCTTGATACCATAGCCACGGCAACCCGAATGACCGGCTCACCCATGACGCGGGAACGCAGCGAACAAGACCTTACCACAAGCCCTATTGCCGCGCGCCTGAAGGCCGTGCGCCAACGCATTCACAGCGCCGCGCAGCGTGCCGGACGCGCCCCCGGCGACGTGACGCTGGTGGCGGTGAGCAAAACCCAGCCCCTTACCGCCCTTGAATGCGCCCTGGCGGCCGGGCAAACGCGTTTCGGTGAAAGCTACGTGCAAGAGGCAGTAAAAAAAATCACTGCGTTGGGACGGGATGCGGTCGAATGGCATTTCGTCGGGGTATTGCAGGCCAACAAAACCCGCGCCGTCGCCGCCCATTTTCACTGGGTGCACAGCGTGGACCGGCTCAAAACCGCCCGCCGCCTCAACGACCAGCGGCCCGCGGAACTGCCCCCCCTGAACGTGTGCCTGCAGGTGAACATCGGCGGCGAATCGCAAAAAGCCGGCATCGGGCCGGCGGAACTGGCCGGACTGGCGGCCGCTGTGGACGAAGAACTGCCCCGCTTGCGCCTGCGGGGACTGATGGCGCTCCCCCCGCGCACAAGCAATCCGGACGCGCAACGGGAACATTTCCGCCGGGTGCGGCACCTGCAGGAACAGCTCATTGCCCGGGGCCACCCCTTGGACACCTTGTCCATGGGCATGTCCGGCGACCTGGAAAGCGCCATCACCGAAGGCGCCACCCTGATCCGCCTTGGCACCGCCGTCTTTGGGGCCCGGCCTGGCGGGCGAACACCAACGGGTAGACCACATGTTTGAACTGGCAAGCTAGTAAGCACCCCCCGGCAAAGCCGGGGGATTTCCCACTATTGGAGGGTATCGGATGTTTTGACCTGCCCTCCTCAATGTGGCTACGTGTCAGGAGATATCTCCCATCCCCCAACATAATCCACGTGCGTCGAGGTGGGGCAGGTCAAAACATCATCTCCAACAAATCACCAGTTACGCCCAAAACAAGCAGAGCAATGCGGGGAGATCTCCGGCCTCCCTGATCGCCCCTTTAGCTGTTCTCTCTTAAAACGCCCCATTGACTGAGCACTATTTGTGTATCCCGCCTGTCGTCGTATTTTACATCCATGGTAGTTTTTGCTTGACAAAAAAAACTAATCAGTTGAATTAAAAGAACTGATTGGTTTTGGCATTTTTTTTGCCTTTACCACTATAGGTCTTACGGATATAAGGTTTTTGCCTTGCCCAGGGAGTTCGGTTTTTGCAAGGCGCCTTTCCAGAAGGATCGCCAAGGCATCCGGAAAACCGAGACGAATAACAACCTCACTACAATTTCAAAGACGGAGGTCTTGACTATGTATCCTCGATTCGGGGCATCTTTGCGGACGGCGGCGTTGGCCGTTGTACCACTACTGGCGTTGGGTCTGGCGCCGCCGGCATCAGGCAGTGCCATCATCCAATATGGGAATACGGTTTTGGGCGTCAACAACGAAGGTCATCTCAATGTCTCTGGCATCGGGCCCGAAGGCCCCGCCGGTTATGGCGTGTGGCGCATCGGTGTGGGCGATGCGACCTACCCCGGGTGCCTGTGCGAGGGCTGGGGCGTGGCCGTCACCCGCGCGAGCGGTTCGCGGGAAGCGGCGTGGGGCAGTGTGGCCAACGGCGGTATTGGGGGGATCAGCGGCGGGACTTTTGGTTCCACGGCGTTTTCGGCCACCTCCGAGGTGGGTATGAGCGGGGCGCCGGTGACCATCACCCATGCATACGGTCCTTCTTTGGCGATGGACGTGTTCCAGGCCCAGGTGACCGTGACCAACACTTCCGCCACGGAAACCCTCACGGATCTGGTCTACCGGCGCGCCATGGACTGGGACGTGCCACCGACAGAGTTTGACGAATTCGTCACCCACGGCGGCGTGGAAGACAATCTGGAGGCCAATGGCGGCAATGTGCGATTCGCTTCCGACAACGGCTTTGCCTTGGTAGATCCCCGCTCGGGTCCCACCTGGATCGATCCTTCCACGGTGAATACCGATTTCATCGACAATGGCCCCAACGACCACGGCTCGGTGTTTGATTTTGCGTTTGGTGATCTGGCACCGGGTGAGAGCAGAATCTTCAACATTTTTTATGGCAGTGCACCGACCCAGGACAGCGCGTTGAACGCCATCAACATACTGGGTGCGGATGTGTATTCTTTGGGCCAGTCCAATGTGGATGGGCTTGACTGGTGTTCCAACTGCTCGCCGGACATGCTGGCCACCGGCGGCGACTTTGTTGACGAAACCGGAGGGGGTTTTCTTCCTTCTTCGGGTGGCGCTCCTTCGCCATCTGTTGATGTAAACCCCCTGGGTGCACCGGCCACCTTCCTGTTCGCCTTCGGCGGTGTGGGCGGTATCGAGCCTGGTGAGACCCCGGATGTGCCGGTGCTGCCTTTCGTGCCGGCACCAGGCCAGTTCGAGTTCCCCGCACCCACACCGCGCCGGTGGTTCGATCCGCCTTTCGTGGATGGTTTCACCTACACTTTGGAAGGCACCGATCCGACCCTGGCGTTCACGGAAGTGGAAGTGCCGCCACTGAGCTTTGGCTTTGGTCCCTTGGATTTGCTCGTGCCATCCTGCGGTGGCGTGGTGGCGACCCTGGCGCCTGGGACCAGTTTCGACTTCCTGGCAGCAGGTTGTACCGGTGTGACCACCTTCTCCCTGTTGGGTATCAGTCCGGAATTGGATGCGGCGGCGCCGGGATTCTCCACCGCCTTCCCGACCTTCCTGGACTGGACCGGCACCGCGACCAAGCTGCTGATGACCGGCCTCACCACCACCGGCGGCACGGTCACTGTGCCCGAACCGGGGATGGTGGCCTTGCTGGGCATCGGTATGGCCGGCTTGGCGCTGAGTCGCCGCCGGCGCAGATTGCTGGTGGCCTGACCGCACAGCCGGGAGTCTGTCCTTGTCTGCAAACCCTCACCGGCTTGTTGTCCGGTGAGGGTTTGTTTTTGGGGCTATACTATTTCACCCTCGGCTATACTGGGTGCCATTCGATCAGCACATAAGGGCATTCCATTCCATGAAATTTTTCCTCACTTTTCTGGGCATCGCTTTGGCGAATGCCCTGACGATAAATTCCGTTTCCGCGGCCGATGCCGACGGGCAGTTCGCCATCAAAGGCGTGGGCAACGCAACGTGCAGGCAATATCTGGCGGAAACCAGCAAGTCTTCCCCCAACTCGTTTTTGTTCGCCGGGTGGTTGAACGGCTATCTCACAGCGCAGAACCAACACCTCAAGAACACCTTCGATGTGACTTCCTGGGAGACGATCAACACTCTGGCCAATTTTCTCGGGGCTTATTGCCAGAACAACCTCGACCGCAGCTTTTACCTGGCGGCGGCAACCATGTTGAACGCCTTGTATGATCAACACGTTCCGGCTTTGTCCAAGGTCCTGACCGTTGGGAAAGGCCGCCAACAGGTTCGCGTTTATGAAGAAGTGTTGAGACGGGCGCAAAACAAGCTGGCAGAGCTGGGATACTTGAAAGGAAAAGCCGACGGGCGCTTTGGGCCGGGCACCAGAGCGGCGATTCTGGCCTACCAGAAGAAGCTCAAGCTGGAAGAAACAGGAGTGCCTGACCAGGCAACCCTGTTCAAGCTGTTGCGCCAGGGTGCGAAGTAGCCGGTCGTGTTTTCCGGGCAGACCGGTTCAGGCCAGCCGCAGCACTTCGCGGGCCGTGAGGCTGGTGCGTCGGGCCAGTTCCCCGGCTTTCTGGCCACGGACTTCAGCGAGGACAGCCAGGATCTGAGGTAGGTACTCGGGACTGTTGCGCCCGCCCCGGTGAGAGGCGGGGGGGAGATCGGGGGCGTCGGTTTCCAGCACGATGCTGTCCGCGGGCAGGGCCCGGGCCAGGCGGCGCAGCCGGGTGGCCCGCGCGGAGGTGAGCATCCCGCCGAAGCCCAGCTTGAAGCCCAGTTCCAGGTAGCGTGCCGCCTGCTCCAGGCTGCCGTTGAAGGCGTGGCATATGCCACCGGGCACGGGATGGCGGTTCAGGCTGGCCAGCACCGCGTCGTGCGCTTTGCGCACGTGCAGCAGCACCGGCAGCCCGGCGGCCCGGGCGAGGTCGAGCTGGGCCTCGAAGAGGGTCTGCTGGGCCTTTCGGTCTGCGCCTTTGGCAAAATAGTCCAGACCGATTTCCCCCACGGCGACGGGTCGGGCCGCGGCGATGCGCGCCGCCAGCTCATCAAGGTGTTCGCGCCGGTGCCGGGCCAGGTAAAGGGGGTGCAGGCCCAGCGCCGGGTGCAGGCCGCTTTCTTGCGCACATAAGTGGAGCAGGCGGTCGAAATGGGCGGCCGTGACGCCGGGGACCACGATGTCGCTCACGCCCCTCTGCCGGCAGCGGGCGAGGACGTCCCGGCGGTCGGCGTCGAAGGCGGGATGGTCCAGGTGGCAGTGGGTGTCGATCAGCGTCATGGCGCTTCCCCCTCGCGCAGGGCGAAGGACAGCGCCAGGCCCGGCGCGTCGTCCAGGCAAAACACGCTGTGCCAGGTGCACTGCGCGACGCTGTGCTGGGGCAGCAACAGGAGGTCGCCAGGGTAGAGGATATAGCCGTGGCCGCGGTCCAGCAGTTGGCGGGTGAAGCCGGGGCAGCGATTGAGCAGCCCTTCCAGGGGATCGTTGTCTGCCTCATCCAGCCACCGGGCCAGCCCGTGGGGGTTGGTGGCCCGCTGCCGGAGCAGGCGGCGGGCTGCTTTGGAAAGATCCCCTTCCCACGCGGTTTCGTCAGCGTTTTGGACAAAGTGCCGGATTTCGCTTACCAGGCGCATTTTGGGCAGGGCCAGCCAGCCGGTGCGGCCGTGCAACTGCGCAAAGACCACGCCGAGATGGCCCCGCTCCACGTCCTGGTGAAACTGGGCGCCACCGTTGGGGGCATTGCAATAGACGATGCGTTCCACATAGGCCGGTGGTTTGAGACCCAGGATCTTTTCAAGGAAGCGGCGCAGCCCCGCGTTGGCACTGACGACGGCCGACTCGGGGAACACCGCCTCACACAAATCGGCGGCACAGCCCTGGCGGCGCGGGTCCGCCGCCACGTCTTCGTAACCCGCCAGACCGAAGGAAAACCGAAAGCGCAAGGAGGCATCATCCTCCTCAAATGACAGCCAGGACACCTTGAGCCACAGGTTTTCCCCCACCACCTCACCGGCGGCGACGGCGTCGAAGGCCAGGGTTTCGATCTCCTGCTCGTCACCTTCATCCTCGCTGGCGCCCAGCACGTCGAATTGCCTCTGAAGGCGGCGGCAGTAGGCCGCCTGGCCCAGCAGGGCGCTGGGTGGCTGACCTTCCAATATTTGTTCTACCAACCGCAGCGACGAGTCGATCGAAGAGCGATGCTCGGTGATGGCGGCTGCCGCCATGCCGGGGAGGACAATGGCCTCGGCCTGGTGCCAGGCCCGGCGCAGGGCGGTGGGGGCAGTCAGCGCGGCGTGGTGACGGGGCTGCACCCAGGCCAGGGCGGTGCCGCGCCGCACCAGGGGCAGGGCAAGGCCGTCGCCGGCCAGTACTGCCGCTTCATGGGCGGTGCGGTCGGCGTCCGTGAGCCAGGCAAGACCGTTGCGACGCTGCGGCGGATCGCCGCTCTTGGCGGGGTGAGTCATCCGGGAAACGCAAAGACCACTGTTGTCAGGCGCCCAACTATACGCCAATTTGGCTTAAGGGTGCCTCCAACAGGCCGTTGAAAAGGCTCATCGGATCTTTTTCAAGGCGTCGATCCGGCACCTGTCCGGGCCCGGTCACATAAAATCAATCACTTGCACGATTGTTTTGCGGCCGGGACCTCCCTCAAGGCTGTTTTTCAGCAACCCGCCACTATTTTAAGTCGGCGGTCAAACAGCTCGTCCTGAGCTGTTTGATGGTCACCCGCAAAATCCGCTTGCCATTTGGCGACATGGCGGATAATTCACGGGCTCGCTGTGGCTGGCACCTATGGCGGCACGTCCCGGTGCCGCGACATTACCCCGACAACTTTGGCTGCCGGGTTGGTAGCGCGGCCAAGCTGCTGACGGTAAGGCGCAAACAAGGAAAGAAGCACAGTTCACCGGGAATGAATCGGCCAAGAGCTTGTTTTTCGAGACCGCCAGCGCGTTCCCGGCGGCTCAAGTGACCGCAGGTTCGGCGACACAGTTGCGCCCGCGGCGCTTGGCATTGTAGAGGGCCTTGTCGGCGCGGGCGATGAAGGCGCTTATATCGTCCCGCTCGCCCAACTCGGTGTAGCCCAGGCTGATGGTGGTATGCAGCAGGATATCGTCGTATTTCACCGGCGTGTGGGCGATATGATGGCGCAAACGTTCGGCCACCTCCCGGGCGATGGCGCAGCCGGTGTTGGGCAGAACCACGAGAAATTCCTCTCCCCCGTAGCGTCCCAGTGCGTCCTTGTGGCGCAACACTGACTTCATCCGGGCAGCCACTTGACGCAACACCCGGTCGCCGGCCTGATGGCCGTGGACATCGTTGATGGCTTTGAAATGGTCCAGGTCCACCATGATGATGGACAGCGGGTGGCGTTGGTCCCGGGCTTCTTTCATTGAGGTCTGGAGTTCATGCAGAATCCGGCCGCGGTTGACGGTTTCGGTGAGCGGGTCAATACTGGCTTGTTTTTTCAAAGAGCGCTGTTGCCTGCGCAGATCAATTATGGATTGTTCCAGGGAGTTGACCTGGGTGAGGTGGTAGGTTTCCATCGCCAAAGACATGTCCAGGGTGGCGATTTTCAGCAAAAAGTCCGTCAGCCGCTGCCGTTCCTCAGGCAGAGTGTCAGTATCGATGTGTCGGTTGATGATGAGCTGGAGCGCACAGTAGGCACAATGATAAAGACTCAGCGGCACACCGACCCGGGCATGGACCAGACCTACGGCGAGGCGGTTGTCGAAATAGGCTTTGGCGGTGAAATCGCTGCCCAGCGAGAGCAGGTATTCGGTCTGGGTTTTTATCAGCCGCTCCCGACGCACCGGATCGCGGAGAAACTGCGTGGCGCCGGGGTCGGTGCCCAATTTGTCGTAGAAGGCGCTGACGATGGCATCGATATGGGGGATGATCACCATCTCTTGCAGGCGTTTCCCCAAAGGGAGATCCGCATCGCCCAGCCCCAGCAGAGCCAGTCTTTCCATGCGTTTTTGGGCGTCGAAACTGAACTGCGAGCACAAATCCATCGCGGATCCTTGTGGTCATCCTGCCTGTTCTGTCGGTCTGTCCAAGGTTTTTATAAAGGTTTTTGTTGCGGGAGGGGCTCTTTTGTGCGCCCATGGGGGGCACCCGCTTCCGCGCCCGGGGCGGCGCGATGGTCTTCCGGCCTTGTGGCCTCACCCGGGCCTTCAGCCCCCCCCACAGAGGCTCGTTTGCAAGTATGAAGCAGTCGTCAGTGCTTTGTATTTTATATTATTTCCGGCTCTGTTACGGGTTCCGGCCCGCCTCCACCAGGAGATTCGCCCATGAGTTCATGCTGCCCCCATTCCCGCTCCGCGGGGCGTTTTTTTTCCTTTTTTGCGGGGCGTTACTGTCGGCGCTTCAAAACCAGAGGCTTTGAGGCCTCGCAGCAACAGTTGCTGGCAGGGCTGGAGGCGGTGGGCTACGAAGGGGCCCGGGTGCTGGAAATCGGTTGTGGGGTGGGCGCTTTGCATCTTGCCTTGCTGGAACGGGGCGCCCGCTCCGCCGTGGGAGTGGATCTGGCCCCCAAAATGATCGAGCTGGCCCGGGCGTGGGCCGCCGAGCGGGGGCTGGCAGCGCGTACCCGCTATTTGGTGGGCGATTTTCTGGATTTGGCGGAGGAAGTGACACCGGCCGATGTCTGCGTGCTGGACAAAGTGGTGTGCTGCTATCCTGACGCGGAAGGCCTGCTTGGTGCTGCGGCGGAAAAAACTCATCGGGTCATGGCCCTGACCTATCCCCGCAACCGCTGGTTCAGCCGTTGGGGGGCGGCGGCCATGGCCGGGGTGCTGCGCCTGTTGGGGTCAGAATTTCGGGCCTATGTCCACCCGCCGGAACGCATCGCAAGCTGCCTGAAGCAGGCCGGATTCAGCATAGGCACCGAAACCCGGACTTTTTTCTGGCTCACCCAAATCTACCACCGCCCTGTTGGTCCACCGGCGGCTTGACCCTCCCCTACAAATGCAGGCCGCACTCGGTTTTGGGTTTGTCCACCCAGCGGCCTGCGCGGTCCGCCCCCGGCAGGGTGCAGTGTTTGCAACCGATGGAGGAGTAGCCTTTGGCCACCAGGGGGTGAAAGGGCAGCTTATGGTCGCGGATGTAGGCCTCCCGCCCGGCTTTGCTCACGTCCACCATAGGGTGAAACTTGATGATGCCGCCGCGCTCTTCGAAGATATTCAAGGTGGCGCGGTGTTCCGTTTCCCAGCGCATCAGGCTGGATACCCAGACCCGGAAGTTTTTCTTCACCTCATCTAAGGGTTCCACTTTGTTTACCGAGCAGCAGAAATCCGGGTCGGATTTGTAAGTCTGGTCTTTTTCGGTGAATTCGTGCTTCCAGTCTTCCGGACGCACATCCACCACTTTCAAATGGTACAGCTCGGTGAGGTAGGCCTTGTATTCCAGAGTCTCGGGAAAATGGAAGCCGGTGTCGATAAAGAAGATGGTCTGCTCCGGCCGCAGGCGGGAAAACAGGTGCAGAAAATAGGCCGAGTTGGCGGCAAAGGAGGAGGTGATCATGACCTCGTCCTGACTGAAGTCCCGGTACAATTCTCGAATGCGGTCTTCCACCGACAGCGCTTCGTATTTTTCATTCAGCTTGTGGATATCCGGGACACTGCCCGCGATGTCGGGGCCGGAGACAGCAGTGATTTTTTCGGCGGTGTTATGCATCGTCAGATCTCGAACTGGGGGCGCCGCGTTTCTGCGCCCATATACGTTCCAGTTTTATACAAGCAAAGTCAAATTACAAATTGTTATATGGATATCCGGGCGGTTTATAAGTTTTCCAGTCCTCCGATGGCGGTATAATCCCGTTCCAGGGCCGACTCCACTCCAGCAAGCGGGATGCTTTTTATGAACCAAAACAAAACATTGTATGAATTTACCGCCGCCTGTTACCTCAGCGACAGGCAAGCCGGGGCACTGGTGGTCATTACATCGAGCGCGGGCAACACCCAGGTCAAGCGGCTTCCGGTGGCCAAGGCCAGCGGCGCCGAAGCGGGCCTCAAGCCCGTTTTCATCGGACTGAGCGAGGACGACAGGGTGGTTCTGCTGGATCCGCAAAGCAAATCCATCCTCCTCGCGCAGGCTTTGCCCGCCGACGCTTTTCCCGCCCACCTCTACACCGATCCCAGCGCCAGCCGCGGCTGGTTCATGAATGACGGCGACAAAGCCAGCGGCAACGATGTGCTCAATTGCGGCGACCTGGGCTCATCGGTAACCGTGGTGGAAAATGTCGATTCGTCCGCGGCCCGGTTTCTTAAAACGATTTGCGTGGGCCGCGGGCACCACCAGTGCCACTTCAGCTGGCCCTCGGAACAGGCCCCGGAGGTGCCCCGCCGCGCCTGGGTGAGCAACCTGAAAGATGGCACGGTGTCCGTGGTCGGCAACGATCCGGCTGATGGCGACAGTTATTTGCAGGTGGTGGCCACCATCAACCTGTGCGAGGCAGACAAAGAAGAGGGGGTGGCCGACAAGCTGCCCAATCAGGCCTTCCCCCACGGGCTGGCCTACTCGCCATGGACCGGCAAGGTATACAACCTCAACAACGGCTACGGCACGGTGGCGGTGATCGATCCCCTGACCCATGCGATTGAACAGCGGGTGCCCTTCAAAGGGCACAGCAACTTGTTTGCCACCCCGGACGGGCGCTATCTCATCGGCCGCGGCGCCGACCGCAAATCCGACCCCCGGCATGTGATCGCCAGATTGTCGGTGATGGACGCCACCACCCTGGAAATCACCGACCAGATCGAGCTGCCGGACATTTATTTGAGCAAGTACTTCTTCAGCCCCGACAGCGCCAAGCTCTATTTCACCGCCGGTGCTTCCGGCAGCACGGAGCAACAAGCCAATTTGAAAACCGACGCTGTGCTGGTCTTTGATCTCGGAGCCCTGCCCAAGCTGGTCCAGAGCCGGGAGTTGCGCCTGGGCGCTCCCAGCGGCACTTTGGATTTCGTCATCGAACAAGGCGTGCCGAGGCTGGTACTGGCTTCCACGGCGGCGGCCGGCACCGTCTCGGTGATCGATGCTGAGCGTGACGAGCTGGTGGATACCCTCTCCCTGGGAGAATCCCGGCCCCACTCCCGCTTGTGGGTGTTGCGGCGGTAGGGGCCTGGACGACGGGCAGTTACCCCTGCTGGAAGAACGCCTGCCCTATTGGCGCGAATTGGACGAGCACCGCCAGCTCGGTGCTGGCCAGCATCCGGGAACAGGGCCGGCTGACCGTCGAGTTGGCGGCGGCCACCAAGCCGCCGGCACCAAACCCCGCCCGGCCCCCGACCGGGGCCGGTCGTCTTCTGGCCTTTGCCCGGACCAGACCCAAGACCTGCCGCTGCCCGGATCGAGTAGGAGGCGGGGTCACCCCCGCCGTCCTCTCACACCACCGGACGTGCGGTTCCGCATCCGGCGGTTCATGAGACACACTGGAGTCGTCGCACCGTATCGAGCAGCGACACCAGCCCCAAACGATCAAAGTAGGCCTT
>DRLM01000110.1 GCA_011375345.1 Gammaproteobacteria bacterium | reverse complement strand
TGATACCTGTTGGTTTCCTCTATTTCAGCTCTGCCAATGCGGATGTATCTGGAATGGAGTGGAGATGGCCGTGGGTATTTATCGTGATATCTATTGCCTTGAGTATGCCAGCTTACCCGTTTATATCAATCATAGAGGGAACAGGGCGCGTCACTGAGGCTTACCTGGTGAGGTTGGCCCACTATGGGCTAGGTGCTTTGCTTGCGTGGTCATTGATGGCTGGAGGTGAAGGCTTGTATGCACCGGCCATGGCGCCTCTTTCAGTAGCCGTTATTGTTCGCATATGGTTGTATTTTCGCTATCGCAAACTAACTTACTTGTCCAGGCAGGTAAGCAGCGCTTTTTCATGGCGGGAAAATATATGGCCACTGCAGCGAAGAGTGGCAATAACTTGGCTATCTAGCTATATTTTTTTGTATTCGCCAACGTTGGTGGTATTTTATTACCTGGATGCAGGGTTGGCAGGTCAACTCGGATTGTCCATTGTTATTGCTAATGTTATAGGTTCTCTGTGCACTTCTTCGTTAACTGCCAGAGTTCCACGTATTACCCATCTTGTGGTTCAGGGTGATATATGTGACTCTAACAAGATGTTTATTTCAGAGTTTCGCAAAGCTATTACCTTGATAATTCTTAGCTATGGGATTGCTATTCTGGCTATCATCATTGCCGGTGATTCTGTGTTTGTTGGTCGGATATTGCAATTATTTGACTTGGTTTTGTTGTTCTCTACGTTCTTGGTTTTTCACTCGATAAGCATGATTGCTATCTACTTTCGTGCTCGTGGGCGTGAGGTGCTCGCAATAACGTCAATCGGTGCCGCTGTTTTCTCATTTCTTATTTCGTGTCTGGTCGCGAGCGAGTATGGCATTAGTGGTGTTCTTGTTTCGTTTTTGAGCGTATACGGTGTTGTTTGTGGGGTTGGGATATTTGTTGTCTGGAGGTCGAATTATGGCGCGCTGGCTATGCAACGGTAACCTGTAAGCCGCAGAAATCCTGGACGTGAGATATACCGGATCTGGGGTACAACTGTCCTGGAATGGTCAGTCAAGGCGGTCTGAGTCAAACAAAACAGTCTCTGGAATACCCGGGGCGATTCAATATGCTCCGCACCAGTCCCACCGGCACCAATGTGATGGATCTGGTGGTGGGTCTGAAATGCTGATTCCCGCGCGGAGTCTGTTGGTCGTGAGAATGTAACGGAACCGGACTTTGGGGTAGAGTTACGCTATTGTTTTGCGTTGGCCTGTACGCTGGCCCGTCGCTGGACGAATCGTCCCGGTTTTAACACGAGAGTCCGTCGTCATGAAAATACTCACCATCCCCACCACGCCCTTTCCCGATCAACGCCCCGGCACTTCGGGTTTGCGCAAGAAAGTCAGCACCTTTCAGCAGGCGCATTATCTGGAAAACTTCGTCCAGTCCATTTTCGATGCGCTGGAGGGTTGTCGGGGCCAGACCCTGGTGCTGGGGGGGGACGGCCGCTTTCACAATATTGAGGCCATCCAGGTTATTTTGAAAATGGCGGCGGCCAACGGCTTCGGGCGGGTGCTGGTGGGGCGTGACGGGCTGCTGTCCACCCCGGCGGCTTCCTGCGTGATTCGCAAGCACGGTGCCTTCGGCGGCATCATTCTGTCCGCCAGCCACAACGCCGGCGGTCCACAGGGTGATTTCGGCATCAAATACAACGGCAGCAACGGCGGTCCGGCGCCGGAAAAACTCACCGAAGCCATTTATCAGCGCAGCCTGGATATTCCGTCCTACCGCATTCTCGATGCCGCGGACGTTCCTCTGGAGCGTTGTGGCACCTGGCGTCTGGGTGATATGCAGGTGGACATCATTGATCCGGTGGCGGACTACGCCGGGCTGATGGAGAGCCTGTTCGACTTTGGCAAAATCCATGCCCTGTTCAACAGCGGGGTGTTCCATATGCGCTTCGACGCCATGCATGCCGTCACCGGTCCCTACGCCCTGGCCATTTTGGAAGACCGTCTGGGGGCGCCGCCCGGCACTGTCATGCACGGCACCCCCTCGCTGGACTTTGGCGGCTGGCACCCCGATCCCAATCTGACCTATGCCAGCGAGCTGGTGGAGGCTATGAATGCCCTCGACGCCCCTGATTTCGGAGCGGCCTCTGACGGGGACGGTGACCGCAATATGATTCTCGGGCGGCGTTTCTTCGTCACCCCCAGCGACAGCCTTGCGGTGCTGGCCGCCAACGCCACCTTGGTGCCGGGTTACGCCCGGGGGCTGGCCGGGGTGGCCCGCTCCATGCCCACCAGCGGTGCGGTGGACCGGGTGGCTGAACACCTGGGCATCGAATGCTACGAGACGCCCACGGGGTGGAAGTTTTTCGGCAACTTGCTGGACGCCGGGCGCATCACCCTGTGCGGCGAAGAGAGCTTCGGTACTGGCTCGGATCACGTGCGGGAAAAAGACGGGCTGTGGGCGGTACTGTTCTGGCTGAACATTCTGGCGGAGCGGCGCTGCCCGGTGGAAGAAATCCTGCGCAGCCATTGGGCGCGCTATGGCCGGCATTTCTACACCCGCCACGACTACGAAGGCGTGGACAGCGTCCGGGCGAAAAACCTGATGGATGACTTGCGCGACAGGTTGCCGGGCCTGGCCGGCCAGCGCTTGCAATCGCGGCTGGTGCGGGAGGCCGATGACTTCAGCTACACCGATCCCGTTGACGGGAGCGTCAGCAGCTCGCAGGGGTTGCGCATCCTGTTCGAGGACGGTTCCCGCATCATTTTGCGTCTGTCGGGCACCGGCACCGAGGGCGCCACTTTACGTGTTTATCTGGAACGTTTCGAACCCGACGTCACACAACATCAGACCGACACCCGGCAGGCCCTGGCGGAGCTGGCGGGCATCGCCGAACACGTGGCGGGCATCCGGGAGCGCCTGGAACGCGACCAGCCCACCGTGATCACCTGAGCGGCCGGTTCAAACCCGGAATTGCCCCACCAGGTTCTGCAAGTGGGCCGCCAGCTTGGACAATTCCTGGCTGGCGGAAGCCGTTTGCTGGGAGGCGGAGGCGGCTTCGTGAGCCACGTTGCTGATGTTGGTGATGTTGCGGTTGATCTCCTCGGCCACCGCGCTTTGCTCCTCGGCGGCGCTGGCGATCTGGGTGTTCATGTCGCTGATGGTGGAGACTTTCAGTGTAATTGCCTCCAGAGCCTCGCCCGCCTGTGCTGCCTGTTTCACGCTGTCGTGGGCCTTGCCACGGCTTTCTTCCATTACCGACACGGCATGCTGGGCGCCGGTTTGCAGCCGCTCGATCATTTCCTGAATCTCGCGGGTGGACTGCTCGGAGCGCTGCGCCAGGGTGCGCACCTCGTCCGCCACCACGGCGAAGCCGCGGCCCTGGTCACCGGCGCGGGCCGCTTCGATGGCGGCGTTCAAAGCCAATAGATTGGTCTGCTCGGCAATGTCGCGGATCACATCCAACACCTTGCCGATATTGTCGCTGTCCTGCTCCAGCTTCTGGATGACATCGGCGGTGCGTTCCACTTCGGAGGCCAGCGCGTCGAAGGCATCAATGGTGCGTGTCACCACCTGTTTGCCGCCCGCCGCTTCCTGGTCGGCCTGATGGGCTGCCTGGGCCGCTTCTGCGGCATTGCGCGCCACATCCTGCACCGTGGCTGACATCTCGTTCATGGCGGTGGCGAGGTGTTCTCCCTCGCGCTGTTGCTGATCGACGCCGTGGTGGGTCTGGCTGACGATGGTTTGCAGGGCTTCGGCAGAACTCGACAGCTGTCCTGTGGACGTGACCACTTCGCGAATGATGCTGCGTATCTTGTCCAAAAAGGCGTTGAAGCGGGAGACCAGTTCACCCACTTCGTCATTGCCGCTGCCGGGCAGGCGCCGGCTGAGGTCGCCTCCGCCGTTGGTTATGTCCCGCAAGGCGGCCGACACTTTCTTCAGGTGGGCCACCAGGCCCCCCCCCATTACCCAGGCGAAAACCAAAACACCGGCGGAGATGACCACGCCGACAATAACGCTTTCCGCAAAGCTAGCCGTGCCGGCGTCGTCCACTGCCTTGATGTCCGCCATCACTTTCGCCACGCGCTGCTCGTGAAAGGCTTTGATCTTGTCCTGGATGCTGCTCAGGTGTCCGTCCACCAGATCCACCGCGCGCGCGCGCGCCAGCCCGGTTTCACCACGGGCTTTTGCTTCCACCGCGTCCATTGCGGCCACCAGGGCGCTGCCTGCGCCCTGGCCCAGGGCCACCACGTCCTGCTGGAGCGCAGGTGCCAGACGTGCGACTTCGGACAGGTGTTTGTCCAGCACCTGCGCCAGCTTGTTCACCTCATCCAGCACGGTAGCCTCACCGCTAGTGGCGGCAAGTACCAGCACCTGCCTGATCTCGTCAAAAGCGAGCGCAGCGTTCCCCGTGTTCACCAGGGCCGGTACATGCGTGTTTTGCAAGGCAGAGAGGCGTTCTGCGTTGAGGGTATTGGACACGAAGTGGATGATGAGGATGGCCGCAAAGCCCGCAGCGGACACTCCGCCGATCAACATTACTTTGTAGCGCACGGATAGATTGTCTAAAAAGCTCATGAGCGATTCCTTCGAAAGACTGCGCCCGGGAAACGGGTCACCCGCTGCCTGGAGAGAACGCGTGAGCCTGTTCTGAATGCTCTGCGCGTCCGGTCTTCATCCCAAAAGCGGCACGGCGGGCCGGCATGGACCCGGGCATCGGTGAGACCGGTCTGTCCAGGCCAGCCTCAGCCGGCGCAGGCACAGCCCTTGCCGCCGGGCCGGGTGGGGCCCCGTCCGGGGTGACCGCGCTGCATTGTGGCCTCCCACTCGTTCCATTTTTTCATCCCCAAACAGGAGTGTCCCCTGATGCGTTGTGACGGCCTGTTGTTCTGGTCCACCCAACACCGGCTGTATCGACCCGAGGGGAGGGAGCTTTAGAAAACTGAGAACCCCGTCACAGTGGACGGATGAGTTCAGGGAGAGAGAGGAAAACGGAGCCGGCCCGTGCGCTGATAGGCGGTGATGACAGCTTGTATTTCCGCTGCGAGTGCGGTGACGACGCGCTCCTTCAGGCGGGCAGTCCGGGGGGGGGCACCCATTTCCACGCCGTAGATCAACAGTTCCGGCGGCACCTGCTCCAGGGCTCCGGCCAGCGCCAGGGCCTCGGCCACGGACAAACCATGGCTGGAGATGAAGCGGCGCGGGAGACGGGTAAGGTCGGCGGTGGTGAGGCGGTAGATTTCACCGCTGCGGCCACCCGCACAGGCGGCGTCGACGATGACCGCCGCCGGGGCGGTGGCCAGAGCCACCATGAGTTCGGCCATCACCCGGCGGCAGCTCAGCCCCCGGCCCGGCCCGTCCGGGAAGCGGCGGTGCAAGTGCTCCACCACCCGCCAGCCCACATCGTCGGCGCCCGCCGCCGTGCCCACGCCCAGGACGCTAACAGCGCTGCACACGGAGATCGAGGAAATGGGTGGCGCAGGAGATGCAGGGGTCGTAATTGCGGATCAGCTGCTCGCTGAAGCGGCGCAGCGCCTCTTGGTCTCGCGCCAGGCCGAAGGCAGGCAGCGCCGTGCGCAGGTCCTCCTCGATGCGCGCCTGGTTCTGGCTGGTGGGTGGCACGATGCGCGCCCGCCGCACCCGGCCCTGTTCATCCAGTTCATAGCGGTGCCAGAGCAGGCCCCGCGGTGCCTCGGTGGCACCGCAGCCCACCCCGGCGCGCGGCGTCGTTTCCTCATAGGGCGAAGACGGGCGCCGGTAGCCTTCCAACAGGCGCAAGGCTTCGCTCAGGGCGTAATGAATTTCCACCGCCCGCGCGGTGATGCTGTGAAACATATTATTGCTGGGAAACGTCACCCCGCTCTCTGCCACCAGGGCGCGCAGGGCAGCGGGCAGGCAGTCCAGGTTCAGATTCAGCCGGGCCAGGGGGCCCACCAGATACGGCGCGTTGTCCAGCAGGCAGTGGAGCGCGGTGGAGTGGGGATGCTGATGTTCCTCGAAGTGGCATTCGAAATCGTCGGCTGTGATAGCCAGGCCCCGGCTGGAGACGATGCGCCCTTCGTTCATGGGGTATTCACCGCCGTGGCGCAGGGCCACCTGGTTGAAGTCCTGGCGTTGCTCGGGAAAAGGCAGGGAGGCGGTCCAGCGGACCAGGGCTTCCGCCTCCGGCAGGGCGGCGTGGATGCGTTCGCACAGCGCCGCGGCGGCGTCCTCCGGCGGGGCATGATAAAAACCGCCCACCCGGGCGCCCACGGGATTGACCGAGCGCGCGCCCAAAAAGCGGATGATGTCGTTGCCCAGGGCCTGCAGGCGCAGGCCACGGTGCACCGCCCCGGGGTGGCTGCGGGCCAGGGCGGTGATGTCCCTGGCGCCCAGAAAATCCGGCGCCGCCAGCAAATGGATGTGCAAAGCGTGGCTTTCGATCCACTCGCCGCAATAGTAAACCCGCCGCATAGCCCGCACCCAGGGGCCGGGTGTGATGCCCAAAATGGCCTCCAGGGCCTGCACCGCACTCATTTGATAGGCCACCGGGCAGATGCCGCAGATGCGCGCCACCATGTCAGGCACTTCGCGGCAGTTGCGGCCTTCGAGAAACTTCTCGAACAAGCGCGGGGGTTCAAAAATGCGCAGTTTCAGGTCGGTGATGGCCTGGTTTTCGATGCGCAGTTCCAGGGCCCCTTCCCCTTCCACCCGGGCCAGGGCGGGTACATTGATTTCAATCCGGCGCCTATCCGCCATCTTGCGCCTCCCGGGCGGCACGCACGAACTCAGGCGCCGCGTTGTTGATGGTGAGAAAACGCCGGGCGATGGCCCCGGGCATCAGGCCCAGGCCGCTGAAGCGTTGGGCCAGCCCTGTCGGGTTGGGGTTTTCCGCCGGGCCGTAGCAGCCGTAGCACTCGCGCTCGAAGCCGGGACACAGGGCGCCGCAGCCGGTGCCGGTGACCGGCCCCATGCAGGCCTGTCCCTGGGCCACCAGCACACACACCCGGGCGCGGCGTTTGCATTCCAGGCACAGGCTGTCACGGGTCACCACCGGCATTACGCCAAACAACAGGGCCCGCACCGCTGCCAGGACCTGGGCGGTGTTCACCGGACAACCCCACAGTTCCAAATCCACGTTGACGTGGGTGGCGATGGGGGTGGAGCGCTCCAGCGTATGGATGTGTTCCGGCGAGGCGTATACCGCTGCCACCCAGTCTTCCACCTTCGCCATATTGCGCAAGGCCTGGATGCCGCCGGCTACGGCGCAGGCGCCGATGGTGATGAGGTGGCGGCTGTGGGCCCGGATGCGCTGGATGCGCGTCACATCGTCGGCTGTGGTCACGCTGCCTTCTACGAAGGCGATATCCACCTCGGCCTCGGGGTTTACCGGCCCCGCTTCAACGAAGTGCACCAACTCCACCAGTTCTGACAGTTGCAGCAGGCGTTCCCCCGCATTGAGAAAGGCCAGTTGGCAACCATCACAACTGGTGAATTTATATACCGCGACTTTGGGTTTGGCTTGGGTCATAGTGTTTGCTTTGCTGCGATGGGTTGACGCTGGAAGTGTCCCTTCAAAACCCTCTCACCCCCAACAACGCTTTGACCTCGGGATAGGCAAACACCGGCCCGTCCTTGCACACAAACTGGCCGCCGTGCTGGCAGTGGCCGCAATGGCCCACGGCGCATTGCATATTGCGCTCCATGCTCAGGAAAATCGCCAGCTCATCCAGGCCTTTTTCCAGCAAAGCACGGGCGGCGGCGATCATCATGCCCTCGGGGCCGCACATCATGGCCACGGTGCGGTTGGCCTGCAGCCGCAGTTCGTCGAAAGCATCGGTGACCCGCCCCACCCGCCAGGGCCACAGTGCCCCGCCCTGGTCGGCGGCGATGATGACCTCTACATTGGGTTCGGTGGCCCACTGCTCGTAGCGCTCGTGCCATAGCAGGTCGCGGGCGTGTTTGACCCCCTGCATGATGTAGAGTCGGCCGTAGCGCTCGCGCCGCTCCAGAATGTAGTTGATCACCGACACCGTAGGGGCGCAGCCCAGGCCCCCGGTGACGATCATCACATCGCGCCCTTCCACCAGCCGGAGTGGCCAGCCCCGGCCATAGGGCCCGCGGATGCCGACACGCGCGCCCGTTTCCAGTGCCGCCAGGCCCTTGGTGACGCGGCCGACGGCGCGGATGGTGTGATCGTAGAGGTCTTCGTTCTTGGGGTCGGAGACAATGGAGATGGGCACTTCGCCCACGCCATACAGGTAGACCATGTTGAACTGGCCGGGCCGGAAATGGTAGTGGCGCTGCACCGCGGGATCGGTGAAGCGCAGGCGCAGGGTGAAGATGTCGGGTGACTCTGCCACCCGCTCGATGATTTCCGCTTCATGAGGGTGACGGGGGCTAGCCATCATCCTCCCCCGCCACGGCACGCGCTTCTGCGGTGATGTCGATTCCGGCCGGGCACCAAGTGATGCACCGGCCGCAGCCCACGCAGCCGCTGCTGTCGAACTGGTCCCACCAGCTCGCCAGCTTGTGGGTGAGCCACTGGCGGTAGCGGCTGCGGGTGTCGGGGCGCAGGGTCAGGCCGTGGATATAGCTGTGACCCTGGGTGAAGCAGGAGTCCCACTCCCGCGTGTGCTCGCTGTGGGCGCCGTCCAGGGCAGGCTGCTCACTCTGGCTGTGGCAGAAGCAGGTGGGGCAGACCATGGTGCAGTTGCCGCAGGACAAACAGCGCGCCGCGACCTCGTCCCAGCGGGGATGATCCAGGGCGGCAAACAGCCGGTCGCGCAAGGCGCCCTCTGGCAGGCGGCGGGTCTGGACTGCGGCCGCCCTTTCGCTCTCGGCTTGGGCAGCACCGGTTTGCGCCGCTGTGGCGGCCTTGAGGTGCAGACCGGCGACCATGGCGGCACCGGCCTCGGTGCCTGTTTCCACCACAAAACCCTGGTCCAGTTCAGCCAGGGCGATGTCAAAGCCCTGTACCGCCTGCGGCCCGTCGCCGGTGGAGGCACAAAAACAGGTGGTGGCGGGATGGCTGCAGTGCACTGCAACAACAAACAGGTTGTTCCGGCGCGCGGCGTAATAGGGGTCGGGGTGGGGGCCGCAGAGAAACACCCGGTCCTGCACCTGCATCGCGGCAATGTCGCAGGCACGCGCGCCGACGACGGCCAGGGGCCTGGGATCGGGCTTCAGGGGATGGAATTGCAGCTTGCCGTGCCCGTCTTGCTGCGCCCGCCACAGCACCTCGCGGGGGGCGAACAGCAGGGGTTTCAGCGCTTGGGGGCCGTTGGCCCAGGCGAACTGGCGGGGGGAGTCATTTTGCCGGAGACGGTATTCGCCCGGCGCCTGGGCATCCCGGACGCCTTGGGGCAGCTGAGCGCAGTTGCTTATCTCGTCAAAGACAATGACGCCTTCTTTGATCTGCGGGCCGCTGAGGCGGTAACCGGCGGCGCGCAGGGCGTCGAACAGATCCTGAAGGCCTGGGCGGGGCAGAAACCAGGCGTGCTGCTGAGGCGGCGAATCCATGCGTCCCCCTTCGGCGACATTCTGACTACCGGGCGCTCTCCGCCAAGGCTGCCAGTTCCTCCCGTGAAAATCCAGCCCGCAGGCGCGCGTCGATGGAAAAGGGGCCTTTGAGCCGGCCCTTCATGTGACGCTGGAGGAGGGCGCGGAAGGTGGATTCCGGTTCCATGCCGCGCTGCTCGCAGGTCCAGCGGAACCAGCGCGAGCCGATGGCCACGTGGCCCACCTCTTCCCGCAGGATGATGGCCAAGATGTCCGCTGTGGTGGTGTCGCCGGCCTCGCGCAGGCGTTGCATCATGCCCGGCGTCACGTCCAGCCCGCGGGCTTCCAGCACCCGCGGCACCAGCGCCATGCGCACCAGCACGTCATGGGCGGTGTCCTGCGCCATCTGCCACAGACCGTCGTGGGCGGGCAAATCGCCGTAGTCAAAGCCCAGTTCCCGCAGCCGGTGCCGCAACAGAGAAAAATGCCGGGCCTCTTCGTCCGCCACCTGCACCCAGCCGTCGTAGAATTCCCGCGGCAGACCGCGAAAGCGGTAGACGGCATCCCAGGCCAGGTTGATGGCGTTGAATTCGATGTGGGTGATGGCGTGAATCAAAGCCGCCCGGCCCGCGGGGCTGGAGAGCCTGCGCCGCGGCAGCTCCCGCGGTGGCACCAGCTTTGGCCGCGGCGGCCGGCCCGGCTCGGCGACAGGCTGGGGTGGCGCTGCCGCGGCCAAAGCGGCCTTTCCACTTTGCCAGGCGCGGGCGGCGGCGTGCGTCAGCGCCACTTTGGTGTCGGGGTCGGCGGCGGCCAGGCATTGGTGGGCCAGGGGAAACAGGCTGCTCATGGGGTGGGCCGCTCTTGCGGGGGCGGCACTGTATCTTGCGGCAGCCGCAGCGCCCGCCCAGCCAGCCGCAGCCAGTCACGCCGCCGCAGCCGGGGGCGGGAGAACAGGTTTTGCTGGCGTGCCAGGGCATCGAGCACGCCCAGGCCGCCGGCGATGGTGAGGCGGATTTCCCACCCCAGGCGGCCCGGCAGCCGCGTTCCCAGGGGCGCACCGGACAGCATGAGGCTGCGGGTGCGTTGGCGTTGGGCGGCCATGAGCGCCGCCATGGCGGTGTCGCTGATCTGGTCCCGCAGGTGCTGCTCGGTGACGCCGTAGCGGGCCATGTCGTCTTGGGGCAGGTAGATGCGCCGGTTTTCCTGGTAGTCCTGGGCCAGATCCTGCCAGAAATTGATAAGCTGCAAGGCGGTGCAGACGGCATCGGCGTCGCGCAGATTGTCCGGTGTGGCCTGGTGTGACAGATGCAGCAGCAAACGGCCCACGGGGTTGGCGGAGTGGCGGCAATAGTGCAGCACGGCGTCGAAATCGGCGTAGCGCGTTGTGGTCACGTCCATGCGGAAAGCGGTGAGCAGATCCTGAAAGAGCTGCAGGGGCAGGGCGTGGCGGGCAATGACGTCGGCCAGGGCGATGAACACGGGATCGGTGGCGGGCTCCCCGGCGGCGATGGCCTCCAGCGCGGCGCCATAGGCATCCAGCTTTGCGATGCGTTCCCCGGGCGCCAGCTCACCCTCGTCGGCAAAGTCGTCCGCGGTGCGGGCGAAGGCGTAGATGACGGCGATGGGCCGGCGCAGGTATTTGGGCAGCAGCCAGGAGGCGACGGGAAAGTTCTCGTAGTGGGATGTGGCCAGGGCCAGGCAATGCTGGTAGGCCGCCTCGATGTTGGTGTCAGTCTTTGGCATTGGCATCGCCGGTTTCCGGGGTGCTTTCCACCTGGCGCACGCCTTTTTCAAGTTGTTCCAGGTCCGTGAGTGCCTTGCGCGGGGTGATGCCCAGCTCGGTGAATTTGCGCGCGCCGGGCAGGACTTGCCGGTCCAGGGAGCCCACGGCCTTGTTGTAGTGATCCAGGCTGCTGCCCAGGCTTTTGCCCAGGCGGGCCAGGTGTTCGGTGAATGTGCCCAGGCGGCGGAACAGCTCTTCGCCGATTTCGCGAATCCGCTCTGCGTTTTCCGCCAGTGCCAGCTGCCGCCAGCCGTAGGCCACGGCCCGCAGCAGGGCGACGAAGCTGGTGGGGGTGGCGAGGATGATTTTCTGGCCCAGGGCGTATTCCAGCAGCTTCGGATCCTGGTCCAGGGCTGCACTCAGAAATTGATCGCCGGGGATGAACAGCACCACGAACTCGGGGCTTTTGGGGAACTGGCTCCAATAGGCTTTGCCGGCGAGTTCCCGCACCCGCTCCCGCAGCTTGCGGGCGTGGTGTTTGAGGTGCTCTTGTTTGTTGGCGTCGCTGGGGGCGTCGACGGCGCTTAAGTAAGCGTCCAGAGGCGTTTTGACATCCACCACGATTTCGCGCTCGTCAGGCAGGCGCACGATCATGTCCGGCCGCATCAGCCCCTCGCCGGTGGCGGTGCTTTCCTGCTCGTAAAAATCGCAATGCGGCACCATGCCCGCCAGCTCGGCCAGGCGCTTGAGGGTGAGCTCCCCCCACTGGCCGCGCACTTCCGGCCGTCTGAGGGCCTGCACCAGGTTGCGCGTCTCCCCCTGCAGCGCCTGCTGGGTCGCGGCCATGGTTTCCAGGTGTTTGGTGAGCGAGCCGTAGGCTTCCTGGCGTTCTTTCTCCAGTTGCTGCAATTGCCGCTCGGTACGGTTCAAAGCCTCTTTTACCGGTCGCAGCAGGGTGGCGATGGCTTTTTCCTTTTCCGCCAGGTCGCCTTGGGCCTGGAGGTGGTGCTGCTTGAGGTTTTCCCGGGCCAGCTTCAGGAATTCTTCGGTGCTGCTGCGCAAGGCCTGGTTGGAGAGGGCGGCGAAGGTTTCCGTGAGCTGGGTGCGGCCCGTCTCCACCATGGCCAGCTTTTCCGCGTTGGTGCGGCGCTCCACTTCCAGGGTGGCTTTGAGGGTGGCGTTTTCCTCCCTGAGCACGCCCAGGCGCCGCGCCGCGCGCAGCTGTGTGACGAGGGCGCCTGCCAGCAGTCCGGCCAGGGTGGTGAGGATCAAGGCCCATTCGAAGGGGATGGCGGTCATGGGTGGTGCGGCTTGGTTTAAAGCTGCGCATTGTAGCGTACCGGGTGAGTCGTACCGCGAAGAATGCGCGGATTGACAATACGCCTGATTGCGACCAAGAGGGGGGGAATTATGGCGGCATCGATGGCAACCCTCAACAGCGAAGCTTTCCCCGGTGAGCTGTGCGCATTGCTTCAGGAAAAGTCCGGGCAGGACTGTCATTCTTGGGCGCAAGAGGGCGTATTGGTGATGCCCCCTCCTGTTCCCGGATTCCGTTACACTCCATCCGCGCCGCGTTGTTGCTGACGCCATCACTCCGCCCGCAGGGCTTCCAACGGATTCATGCGCGCCGCCCGTTGGGCGGGGGCCACACCGGCGATGAGGCCGATGGCGGTTGCCAGGGTTTCGGCCAGCAGCACATACCACATCGGTGTGTGGACCGGTAACGCCGGTATGGCCCAGTGCAACACTTGCGCACCGCCCATGCCCAAGGCCAGCCCGGCGGCACCGCCCAGGGCCGCCAGCACCATGGCTTCCCCGAGAAACAAACCGAGCACCTGTCCCCGCCGCGCGCCCAGCGCGCGGAGCAAGCCGATTTCGCCGGTGCGTTCGCTCACGGTGATGGTCATAACGGTGAGTATGCCCACCGCGCCCACGGCCAGCGAAATGCCGCCCAGGGCGCCGACGGCAAAGGTCAGCACACCCAGCACTGAGCCCAGCACATCCAGCATTTGTTCCTGGGTGGTGATGGTGAAATCCTCCCGGCCATGACGGGCGGTGAGGGTGCGCTTGATGGCGGCCACGACATCGTTCACTTCCGTTTCCGGGGCGTAGAGCACGTCGATTTCCATCAGGCTTTCGCGGTTGAACAAGTCCATGGCGCGGGCGGTGGGGATGTAAATGGCGTCGTCCATGTCGATGCCCAGCATCTGGCCCTTGGATTCCATCACGCCGATGACGCGGTAACGCGCGCCGCCCACCCGTATGCGTTTGCCCAGGGGGTTGGCCGTGCCGAACAGTTCGCTGCGCGCTTTGCTGCCCAGCACGGCGAAGGCGCGGGGGGTGTCCAGCTTGTCGGGCGGAAGGAAGCGGCCGCTCGCCACGTCCATGCGAAAGACTTCCGGCAGCGCCGGACCGACGCCATAAACGGTGACGCGCCGCCGTCTGGGGCCGTATTCCACCTCGGCGTTCCCTTGCGTGGCGGCGACCACACCGCGTGTTTCCGGCAGTTTTTCCAGGGCCGCGGCGTCTTGCAGACTGAGCGGGCGGACGGTACCGAGGATCCCCAGGGGCGTGCCCAGCGTCACGGTGCGACCAGGGTTGATCATCACCAGGCGGGTGCCGAATTGGGTGAATTCCGACAATACGTATTGCCGTATGCCTTCGCCGATGGAGGTGAGCAGCACCACCGCGGCAATGCCCACGGCGATACCCAGCCCCGTCAGCAGGCTGCGCAGCCGCTGGGCCGCGACGGCGGAGACAGTGAGACGGATAAAGTCGCGGAAAAACACCGCTTAAGTCCGTGCCAGCGCGAGCACCGGATCCAGGCGGGCGGCGCGGCGGGCGGGCAGCAGTCCGAACAACACGCCGCAGCCCAGGGCCACACCCAGGGCCGCCAGCACCGCCCACAGCGGTGCCTGCGCCGGCAGGGCCGGGTAGGCGGCGGCGATGCCCCAGCTCCCGAGTTGGCCCACTGCCAGACCGGCCAGTCCGCCCAGCAGTGACAAGGCCGCCGCCTCGCTCGTGAAAATCAGTTCGATCTGTCGCGGCGTGGCGCCCAGCGCCATGAGCAGGCCGATTTCCCGGGTGCGTTGGGTTACCGATATCAGCATCACGTTCATAATCAGAATGCCGGCCACCCCCAGGCTGATGGCCGCGATACCGCCCACCCCGAAAGTGAGTGCCCGAAAGACCTTGTCAAAGGTGGCGAGCACGGCATCCTGTGTGATAACGGTGACGTCTTCCTCGCCCTGATGGCGGGTCTTGATGGTGTCTTTGATATGCTGCTGCACCCGCGCCATGGCCTCGCGGCTGCGCGCTTCCACCAGGATGCGGAACAAGGACGCTGTGTTGAACAGGCGCTGGGCGGCGGCTACGGGAATAATCACCAGGTCCCCGGTGTTCAGACCCATGGCCTCGCCCTGGGAGGACAGCACACCGATGATCCGGAAGCGGCGGTCACCGATGCGCAGCCACTGCCCCAGGGCGGAATGGGCGCCGAACAACTCGTCCCGGAGGTCCGTGCCGATGACGGCCACCGGGTCGCCGCGGGTGAGATCCGTCTTGGGAAGAAAGCGGCCCTGGGCCATCTTGAAGCGCCGCACTTTTAGAAAATCGGCATTGGTGCCGATCACGGTCACCTCCCGTTCCCGTGGACCGAAGGACACCGGGGCGCTGCCGATGTTGATGGGGGCGATGCGTGTCACGAGGCTGCTGTGGGTGAGCGCCCGGGCGTCGGCCAGGGTCAGGTCACGGGGCGTTTCTCCCAGGAAAGTGCCGGGGTTCACGCCCGCCGTTTCCGAACGACCGGGCAGCACTACAATAAGGTGGGTGCCCAGGGCGGCGAACTGCTCTGACACGTAGCGCCGTGCCCCGTCCCCCAGCGCCGTGAGTACCACCACTGCTGCCACCCCGATGGCCATGGCCAGCAACATCAGACCCGTGCGGACGCGGTGGCCGTGGCAGAGGGCAGTGGCCGTGAAGTGAATGAGGTCTGCGGGGCGCATGCGGGTAATTTAACGCATACCGGTGAGGAAAGTGTGCCGGGAAGTACTGCGCGGTTATTGTTTGTTCAGGGGGATGAGCAGCTGTTTTTTGTGCGGATCAACCCGAAAAGAGGAGCGCAGCGGCACTCATTCCACAAAGGTGGCGGCGTAGTGAGGCACCGCTCCTGTCTGGATTCGGGAGCGGGCGGTCAATCATCCCGTCAGAAATTTGGAGTGGGGTCCAGGGACAAGATGTAGTCCACCAGTTGCTCAATATGCTCACTGGACACCCGTTTCTCCAGCGGCGGCATGCCGTCACCGCCTTTCCAGGTGGTCCATTTCCCCACGCTGCCTTTTTTCACGCTATCGATGAGCAGGGCGCGGGCCGCTTCGCGGGGGGCGTCTTTGTAACGTTCGGCGATGGCGGACCAGGAAGGGCCGATGACTGTGGCATTGATGCGGTGGCAGTCGATGCAGCCGTTCATGCGAGCCAGGTTGAACAGGGCGTTTTCCACTTGGGCTTTCTCGCTTCCGCCCGAGACCTGGCTGTCGCAGGCACTGAGGAAAAAGGCGGGTATTGCGCACAGTACGAGAATAAAGGCGTGTTTCACAGTCTGGTCCTTGGGTATGGTATTGAAATTGGGCGGGGATGGTAGCACAGCTTTGAGCGTCTAATCCCCCCGCCCTGCTTTTTTCAAAGAAAGGGGGGCGGTGCATCGGCGGTGATTTTACCGCCGATG
>DRLM01000109.1 GCA_011375345.1 Gammaproteobacteria bacterium | reverse complement strand
CACCGACGGCCGCTACGGCGACAACCCCAACCGCCTGCAGCACTATTATCAGTTCCAGGTGGTGCTCAAACCCTCGCCCCTGGCAATTCAGGATCTGTATCTGGGCTCGTTGAACATGCTGGGGCTGGATCCCCTCACCCACGACATCCGCTTCGTGGAAGACAACTGGGAATCCCCCACCCTGGGTGCCTGGGGGCTGGGCTGGGAGGTGTGGCTGAACGGCATGGAAGTCACCCAGTTCACCTATTTTCAGCAAGTGGGCGGCCTGCACTGCCGGCCGGTGACGGGCGAGATCACCTACGGTCTGGAGCGCATCGCCATGTATCTGCAGGGGGTGGAGAGCGTCTACGACCTGCTGTGGACCCGCGGTCCCGAGGGCACGGTGACCTATGGCGATGTGTTCCACCAAAACGAGGTGGAAATGTCCGCCTACAACTTCGAACACGCCGCCACCGAAGCGCTGTTCGGCTGGTTTGACACCTGCGAGCGGGAGAGCAAAAAACTCATCGGGGCCGACCTGCCCCTGCCCGCGTACGAGATGGTGCTGAAAGCCTCGCACACCTTCAATCTGCTGGACGCCCGCCACGCCATTTCCGTCACCGAACGCCAGCGCTACATCCTGCGGGTACGCACCCTGGCCCGCGCCGTGGCCGAGGCCTATTACACCCGGCGTGAGCGCCTCGGCTTTCCCCTGCTGGCGCAAAGCGGGGAGGCCGCCCATGGCTGAGACACGGGATCTGCTGGTGGAAATCGGTACCGAGGAATTGCCGCCCAAGGCCCTGCTGCGCCTCAGCGAGGCCTTCACCGCGGGGCTGCGCAACGGCCTGGAGCAGGCGCAGCTTGGTTTTGCCGCCATGCGCGGCTATGCCACCCCCCGCCGCCTGGCGGTGCTGGTGGAAGATCTGGCCACGGCCCAGCCCGACCGCATTAACGAGCGCCGCGGCCCCGCCCTGCAGGCCGCCTTTGACGAAGAAGGCAACCCAACAAAAGCCGCGCTGGGCTTTGCCCGCTCTTGCGGCGTTACCGTTGACGAGCTGGAGCGCACGGAAAACGCCAAAGGCGCCTGGCTGGTATTTCGTCACCAAGTGGCCGGCCAGGCCACCACCGCCCTGCTGCCGGCGTTGATCGCCGCCGCGCTGGCGGGCTTGCCCGTCCCCAAGCGCATGCGCTGGGGCACTGTGGAGGACGAATTCGTGCGCCCCGTGCACTGGGCCGTGGTGCTGTTCGGCGACGAGGTGGTGCCCTGCCGGTTCTACGGCGTCAGCGCCGGACGCCAGACCCGCGGCCACCGCTTTCACCATCCCGCGCTTCTCCCTCTGGCCGAGCCGCGCGCCTACGCCCCCTTGCTGGAGAGCGAGGGCCGGGTGGTGGCGGATTTTGCCGAGCGGCGAGAGGCAGTGCGGGCCCAGGTGCAGGAAGCCGCCGCCAAGGTAGGCGGCCGTGCTGTCATCGACGAGGCCTTGCTGGACGAAGTCACCGCGTTGGTGGAATGGCCCGTGGCCGTGCTGGGCCATTTCGAGGAAACATTCCTGGGCCTGCCAGCGGAGGCCCTCATCGCCACCATGAAGGGCAATCAAAAGTATTTTCACCTGATGGACGCTGAGGGCCGGCTCCTGCCCCATTTCATCACCATCGCCAACATCGAAAGCCGCGACCCGGCCCAAGTGCAAGCGGGCAACGAGCGGGTCATCCGCCCCCGCCTGGCGGACGCCGCCTTTTTCTGGGACCAGGACCGCAAAAGCACCCTGGCGGCCCGGCGCGATGGGCTCAAGCACGTCATCTTCCAGGCCAGGCTGGGCAGCCTGTATGACAAAACCACGCGCCTGGCCGCACTGGCTGCCATCATCGCCGAAAGCATCGGTGGTGACCCCGCCCTGGCGCGCCAGGGCGGCGAGCTGGCCAAATCCGATCTGCTCACCGAAATGGTGGGCGAATTTCCTGAGCTGCAGGGCACCATGGGCCGCTATTACGCCCAGGCGGAGGGCCTGCCGGCGGCGCTGGCCCGGGCCCTGGAAGAGCAGTACCTGCCCCGCCACGCTGGCGACGCCCTGCCCGCCACCCCCGGCGGCCGGGCCCTGGCCATCGCCGACCGGCTGGACACCCTGGTGGGCATCTTCGCCCTCGGCCAGGCCCCCAGCGGCGACAAAGATCCCTTTGGCCTGCGCCGCGCCGCCCTGGGAACTCTCAGAATCATCATCGAAGGGGAACTGGATTTGGACCTGGACGCCCTGCTGGCCGCCGCCGCCCAAGCTTACGGCGACGGCATTCCGGCCCGTGACGTTCTTCCCCAGGTCTACGAATTCATGATGGAGCGCCTGCGGGCCTATTACCTGGACAGCGGCGTGCGTCCCGACACCTTCGAAGCGGTGCTGGCCCGCCGTCCCAGCCGCCCGCGCGACTTCGACCGGCGCCTTAAGGCCGTCACCGCCTTCCGCGCCCTGCCCGAAGCGGCGAGTCTGGCGGCCGCCAACAAGCGCATCCGCAACATTCTCAGGCAAGCCGCCGAAGCCACAGGTGACAACATCGACCCCGCCCGCCTCACCGAACCGGCTGAGCGGCGCCTGGCCGAGGCCCTGGCCGCGCTGGAAAGAGACGTCAGCCCCCTGTTCGATGCCGGAGACTACCGCGCCGCACTGAAACAGCTGGCCCGCCTGCGCGAGCCGGTGGACCGCTTCTTCGACGAAGTGATGGTGATGACGGACGACGCCGCCGTGCGGCATAACCGTCTGTCTTTGTTGCAACGTCTGTCACGGCTGTTTTCGCGGGCGGCGGATTTTTCGAAATTGCAAGCTTAGCAACAGACGACCAGAAAAGAAAAAACATAAAAAGGGCTCTGACCCCTTTTGGTGCTTTTGGTGCTAACGGGTCAAGCCCAGGAACAAAGCGGGCAGGCGCTCGGGCAGGCGCTGGACGTGATCAACCACGGTGTAGGCGTTGGCGCCGAACAGGCGGGCGACATAGTCATCGGCCTGGGGGTCGAGGGTGAGGCAATATGTGGTCACACCGCGGCGGGTGAGTTCCTCCACGGCTTTTTTGGTATCGAAGCGCAGGTACTGGGGATCGCGCACGTCGATGTCGGCGGGTTCGCCGTCGGTGACCAGCAGGATCAGTTTTTTCTGTTGCGGCTGGCGCAGTAAGTGGCTGGCCCCGTGGCGCAGGGCGGCCCCCATGCGGGTGGACAGTCCTCCCTGCATGCCGGCCAGGCGGGCTTTGACCTCGTCGTCAAAGGGCTGGCCGAAGTCTTTGAAGCGGTAGTACTGCACATCGTGGCGGCCGTCGGAGGCAAAACCGTGGATGGCGAAGGGGTCGCCGATGCCCGCTATGGCCCAGGCCAGCAGGGTGGTGGCGTCGCGCGCCAGTTGCAGTACGGGGCGGTCGCTGCCGGGCAGGGTTTCGTTGGTGGACTCGGACAGATCCAGCAACACCAGTACGGCCAGATCGCGGGTTTGGCGGATGTAGCGGATGTTCACCCGCGGGTCGGGCATCTCCCCCATGCGCAGGTCTGTCATGGCGCGGACGGCGGCGTTGATGTCGATGTCGTCCCCGTCTTCCTGATGCCGCTGGCGCACGATGCCCCGCGCTTGCAGGGCGTCGATGAGTCGTTTCAGCCGGCTGGCGACGGGGCGGTACTCCACCAGCGTGGCGTCGATGAGCGCCGGGTCGCCCTTGGGTGGGCGCTTTTCCAGTACGGTCACCCAGTCGGGGCGGTGGAGCTGCACCTGATAGTCCCATTCCTGATAGTGGAAGGGTTCGCTCACCGGCTCTTTGCCCCACATTTCGTTGTAGCTCACGCCCTCGTCTTCGTAGGGGAAGAACTCGGTGGCGCAGATCCACACTTCCTGGGCATCGTCACCGGCCAGTTCGCAATCCACTTCATTGGCCATCTCGATAGCGCTGACGTATTTGCGCACCTGGCGCTGGCTGGCGGGAATGTATTCGGCCTCAGTCCAGGCCGCTTCGCCCACGGCCCACACATAGCGGTTGTCATCGCGGTAAGGGATGGCGGTGGACTCCAGCACCCGCAAGCTGGGTATGGCGTGGCGCCCGCCGACCATATTGTAAAAGGTGATGCCCAAGTCCCAGCTGAGACGGTTGTCGTGGGGACGCCGGGCCATCTCCTTGCGAAAGGCCGCGGTGATTTCCCGCACGGCCGGGTCAGTGTCCGCATAGCGCTCGTCAATCAAGGCAAAAGCGGTGCGCTCCAGCAAATCCACCACCGGGTCCACCGGACAACTCACCTGGCGGATTTTTTCGTGGAACTGGCCCCACAGTTGCTTCAGGCCGGGGAACTGGGCCATGGCCAGATGTTCCACCCGGGCGTCTTCGAACAGGCCGATGAATACCATTCGTGCCGGCGACAGGGTTTCGGCGGACAGGGGTTTTCGGGTATAGACCAGGTGGGCGGCGGCGTGGGCGGCGGCGCCGCGGTAGAGGTCCTTGCCCGGCAGGCCGGCGTAATCGTCGAAGGCATCGGGCAGGTGAATGACGCGGTTTTCAATGAAAGGCTTGTAGCCTTCGCGGGTCTCGTGATCGCCCGAGGTGGGGCGCAGAAAAAAATCCCGCCCCCACAAGGCGCGCAGATAAAAATTCAAGCGCCGTTGCTGGTCTACGAACAAGGTACCGCGACGCTCTGTTTGCAATACGGCCAGGCTGTCGGCGGAGGTCAGGTTGAAATACTGTTGCTGGGCCTCGAAATCGCGGCCGTGGGCCTGCGCCCCCCACAGGGCCCAACGCCGAAGGCCGCCCAGGGTGAGCTTGGAGAACAAGTCGTCCAGGTGCGCCAGCATGGGCCGCAGGCCCCGTGGCACTTTGGCGGAAAGCTGGTGAATGAGATTGAGATACCCCCGCAGCAACTCGGCATCGCCCAGGCGCCGGGCAGCGGTGGGCAGGGTGGCAAACAGCAGGCTGATGATCTCGCCGCTGACCATGGACGCCAGTTTCAATGCTGCCTGGGTGGCATCTTTGACACTGTCTTCGCCCACCTCTTTGGCCACGGCCGGCATGTGGGCAAGATAGGATTCCACCAGCGCTGCGCCCCGTCCCAGCTGCGACAGGGCACGGGCCCCTTCCAGATAATTGTGCAGACCCGCCGGCGACATGACCCGCGCCGCTTCGGCGAAATGCGCCGCCAGGGCGTCGTGCAGGGCCGGGCTGATATCTTCCAGTTGGTCGCGGTAGTCGTCCAGTTGTACGCTCATGGGAAAAACCACGGTGGGTACGGGGAACACGGAGGAAGGCATTTTGCGGGGGAATATCGGACCGGTGCCAACGATCAAACGCACCAGCGGGCCCCTGTTGCAATGTGCTCCGATGTATTCTCTGCGTTCTCCGTGTCCTCTTTTAGGTTGCAGGGTGAATAGTCCACCGGCTTTAGCCGGTGGCGTCATGTTACGGCAACAAGCCGGATTGACCGGCCGTACGGCCGGTTGTCCCCTCTCCCGAGACCGGGAGAGGCTAAAGGTGAGGGTTTCAGTTTCAACCTCAGAACATGGTCACCCCTCACCCCGGCCCTCTCCCCTCGAGGGGAGAGGGTGTAAAAGCAAGCATGCCGCCTCAAGGCAGGGGGAGATTTACAAATCCCCTGCCAAAGACATTAAAAATAAGTGCCGACTGCGGCATCCAGCGTGTCGCGCATGTCCGGGTCGTCGGTCAGGGGCCGCACCAGGGTCATGGCGCAGGCCGCTTTGGGGGCGATGCCCGTTTTGATGAGATTGCCGGCATATACCAGCAGCCGGGTGGAGATGCCTTCGTCCAGGCCGTGGCCCTTGAGGTTGCGGGCGCGCTGGGCGATTTGCACCAGCTTCATGGCGGTGTCCTGGTCCACGCCGGTTTCGTGGGCGATAATTTCCGCTTCCACGCCGTCTTCCGGATACTCAAAGTCCAGGGCACCGAAACGCTGCTTGGTGGACTGCTTTAAGTCCTTCATCAGGTTTTGATAACCGGGGTTATAAGAAATCACCAGCTGAAAATCCGGGTGGGCCTGCACCAGTTCGCCTTTTTTGTCCAGGGGCAGGATCCGGCGGTGGTCAGTCAGCGGGTGGATGACCACAGTGGTGTCCTGGCGCGCCTCCACCACTTCGTCCAGATAACAAATGGCACCGATGCGGGCGGCAATGGTGAGAGGACCGTCCTGCCAGCGGGTGCCGGAGGCGTCGAGCAGAAAACGGCCCACCAGATCGCTGGCGGTCATATCTTCGTTACAGGCCACGGTGATGAGCGGGCGGCCCAGCTTCCACGCCATGTACTCGATGAAGCGGGTTTTGCCGCAGCCCGTCGGCCCTTTGAGCATGATGGGCATGCGGGCACCGTAAGCCGCCTCGTATAGCGCAACTTCGTCGGCAACGGGACGATAGTACGGTTCTTCTGCGATGGTGTACTGTTCGACATTGCTCATGATGCTGTCCTGTCACTGTTTTGGAAAAGTTGAAGGTTGAAAGTTTGGGCTTGAAGAGGGGGGAGGAGGATTCACTTCCAACCTTCAACGTTCAACTTCTGGCGGTATCGTTGTTGCTGTAAAAAAACCCCCGGCCGGATGACGCCGGCCGGGGGTTTTCGTCAAACACCCTGGCCGGCCTCAGGCAGCGATGGGCCCACGGAACACCACCATTTCAGCACCTTTGGACTGGGCATAGTTGTCATAGCCCACCAGGCGGACATGATGAGTGGGATGGGCCTTGTGGCAGGCCTCGGCTTCGGCCAGCACCTTGTCCACATCGGTCTCGCCGAACAGGGGCAGCTTCCACATGTACCAGTAGTGGTCGAAGGCGTTTTCCGGTTCGGTGTGCTCAATGGCCGGGTTCCAGCCTTTGCTCACGATGTATTCCACTTGCTTGCGGATTTGCTCCTTGGTCATGGCCGGCAAATAGGAGAAGGTCTCAAACTTGCGGCTGGAGACATCGCTCAGGCTGGATTTGTAATCTTGCATTTCGCTCATTGTTTCGTTCCTCAGACGTGTTAAGTCAATTCGAATTCAGCGTAACCCGATGCAGGCCGCGCAGCGCGCAGCCTGCCTGGGGACAGACCGGTGCGGTTTACTTGTGGGCCACGTCCAGTTTGTCCACGGTGTCGAATTCGAATTTGATCTCTTTCCAGGTTTCCATGGCCATCTTGAGCTCGGGGCTGCTCTTGGCGGCGTTGGTGAGGATTTCCTTGCCTTCCTTTTCCAGGACCCGACCTTCGTTACGCGCCTCGACGCAGGCCTCCAGGGCCACCCGGTTGGCCGCGGCGCCGGCCGCGTTGCCCCAGGGGTGGCCCAGGGTGCCACCGCCGAACTGCAGCACGGAGTCGTCGCCGAAGATGGTGACCAGGGCGGGCATGTGCCAGACGTGGATGCCACCGGAGGCCACGGCGAAGGCGCCGGGCATGGCGCCCCAGTCCTGATCGAAGAAGATGCCGCGCGAACGGTCTTCCTTGATGTATTTTTCCCGCAGCAGGTCGATCCAGCCCAGGGTGGAGGCGCGGTCGCCTTCCAGCTTGCCCACCACGGTGCCGGTGTGCAGGTGGTCGCCGCCGGACAGGCGCAGGATCTTGGTGAGCACGCGGAAGTGGATGCCGTGGCGCGGATTGCGGTCCAGCACCGCGTGCATGGCGCGGTGGATGTGCAACAGCAGGCCGTTGTCCCGGCACCACTGGGCGAGACCCGTGTTGGCGCAGAAGCCGCCGGTGATGTAGTCGTGCATGATGATGGGCGCGCCGATCTCCTTGGCGTACTCGGCCCGCTTGAACATCTCATCCGGCGTGGGCGCGGTGACGTTGAGGTAGTGCCCCTTGCGCTCGCCGGTTTCCTTTTCGGCCTTGTGGATGGCGTCCATGACGAAGTCGAAACGCTGGCGCCAGCGCATGAAGGGCTGGGAGTTGACGTTTTCGTCGTCCTTGGTGAAGTCCAGACCACCGCGCAGGCACTCGTACACGGCACGGCCGTAGTTCTTGGCCGACAGACCCAGCTTGGGCTTGATGGTGCAGCCCAGCAGGGGACGACCGTATTTGTTCATGATGTCGCGCTCGACCTGGATGCCGTGGGGCGGACCGTTGCAGGTCATGACATAGGCGATGGGGAAACGCACGTCTTCCAGGCGCAGGGCGCGCACGGCCTTGAAGCCGAACACATTGCCCACCAGGGAGGTGAAGACGTTGACCACCGAGCCTTCTTCGAACAGGTCAATGGGGTAGGCGATGAAGGCGTAGAAGGCCTCGTCGTCGCCGGGCACGTCCTCGATGGCATAGGCGCGGCCCTTGTAGTAGTCCAGGTCGGTGAGCAGATCGGTCCACACCGTGGTCCAGGTGCCGGTGGAGGATTCGGCGGCCACGGCGGCGGCGGCCTCTTCGCGGGGCACGCCCGGCTGCGGGGTGATCTTGAAACAGGCCAGGATGTCGGTGTCCGCCGGGGTGTATTCCGGCATCCAGTACGTTTCGCGGTACTCTTTAACGCCCGCCTGATAGGTTTTCACTGCCATAGCCCAATCTCCTTAGTAGTGTATAGAGAGAATTTATGCAGACCGTCTTGCGCACCGTGTTGGTGCCATTTTTGCTGAATCTGTCGACGCTCCCTCCGGAAGCGTGTTGGTGGTGCATTATTGAAGACTTTTTTCATAAATAAAATTCAAATATTATGATAGAAACGATAAGATTTAACTTATGAACAGGCTTGTTGATCACAGGATTGTGGCGTTGTGAACATCACCTTGCGCCAACTCAAAGTCTTTGAGGCCGTGGCCCGCAACACCAGTTTTACCCGGGCCGCGGAAGAACTGCACCTGACCCAGCCGGCCGTTTCCATGCAGGTCAAACAGCTGGAAGAACACGTGGGCCTGGCCCTGTTCGAGCAGCTCGGCAAGAAGATTTTTCTGACCTCCGCCGGACAGGAAATGTATTACTACAGCCGCGCCATCGCCCAGCAGCTGGAGGAGGCGGAACGGGTGCTGGACGAAATGAAGGGCGTACGAGGCGGGCGGCTGGCCGTGGCGGTGGCCAGCACGGCCAACCACTTCGCCACCCGGCTGCTGGCCACCTTCAGCCGCCGCTACGACAACCCCACCATCAGCCTCGACGTGACCAACCGCAAGGGCCTGCTGCGCCATCTGGAGGCCAACGATATCGACATGGTCATCATGGGCCGGCCCCCGCGGGAGCTGGACCTGGCGGCAGAGTCCTTCACCGAAAACCCCCTGGTGGTCATCGCCCCCACCGATCATCCCCTGGCCGGCAGCGCCCAAATTCCCTTCGACCGCCTGCAAAATGAAACCTTTGTGATCCGCGAGCCCGGTTCCGGCACCCGCGTCGCCATGGAGCGTTTTTTCCGCGAACAGGGTGTGGCGCTGTCCACCGGCATGGAAATGAGCAGCAATGAAGCCATCAAGCAGGCGGTGGAAGCCGGCCTGGGTCTGGGCATCGTGTCCGAACACACCCTGGAACTGGAGCTGGAAACCCATCGCCTGGTGATCCTCGATGTGGAGCACTTTCCCATCCTGCGCCATTGGTACGTGGTACACCGCAAGGGCAAACGCTTATCGCCCGTGGCCCAGGTGTTCAAGGAATTCGTACTGAAAGAAGGCGCGGCCATGGCACGTTTGGACGCCTACCAGGCGCCCGGTACGCCTTCGGGCTGAGGGGCAATAAGACCAGCTGGACCGCATGTTTTATCAGATTGCATGTTTGAACTTGCAAGCCGGTTCAAACATGCGGGCTGGCTTTCGCCAAGGGGATGGTGGTGCCAGAATGCCCTGGATTCTGTGTCATTGCATCCCCGCCCGGGCGGCTTTTATACTGCCGCCCTTTGCCCGGCGCCGGAGAATCCGACTTATGAGCGTTACATCATTTCACCCCCCAATCCGCACTCTGATGGGGCCCGGCCCTTCCGATATCCATCCGCGGGTATCGGCGGCCATGGCGCGGCCCGTCATCGGCCACCTGGACCCGGCCTTTGTGGGCATGATGGACGAGATGAAAACCCTGCTTCAGTACGCGTTTCAGACCACCAATGCCCTGACTATTCCCGTGTCCGCTCCCGGTTCGGCGGGTATGGAGACGTGCTTTGTGAATCTGGTGGAGCCGGGTGACAAAGTGATCGTTTGCCAAAACGGCGTGTTCGGCGGCCGCATGAAGGAAAATGTTGAACGCTGCGGCGCCACGGCGGTGATGGTGGAAGACGCCTGGGGTGAGCCGGTGGATCCGGCCAAAGTGGAGGATGCGCTAAAGGCCCATCCCGATGCCAAGGTGGTTGCCTTCGTCCACGCTGAGACGTCGACGGGGGTGGAGTCGGATGTGCCCACCTTGGTGGACCTGGCGCATCGTCACGCTTGTTTGACCATCGTGGACGCGGTCACGTCCCTGGGCGGGATACCGTTGAAGGTGGACGAGTGGGGTATTGATGCTGTCTATTCCGGCACCCAAAAATGCCTGTCCTGTACGCCCGGCCTGTCGCCGGTGAGTTTCAGCGCGCGCGCGGTCGAGAAAATCCAGGCCCGCCAAAGCAAAGTGCAGAGCTGGTTTCTGGATTTGAGTCTGGTGATGGGCTATTGGGGCAGCAAGGGCCGGCGCGCCTACCACCACACGGCGCCCATCAACGCCCTGTATGCCTTGCACGAAGCCCTGGTGATGCTGCGCGAAGAAGGGCTGGAAAACGCCTGGACCCGCCACCGCCTGCACCACCAGGCCCTGCGCGACGGCCTCGAAGCCATGGGCCTGGGATTCCGGGTGGCTCCGGCCCATCGTCTGCCTCAGCTCAATGCCGTGGAAATCCCCGCCGGCGTGGATGAGGCTGCCGTGCGCGCCCGATTGCTGTCGCAATACGGCCTGGAGATCGGGGCCGGCCTGGGCGCCCTGGCGGGCAAGATCTGGCGTATCGGGCTGATGGGCCATGCCTGCAACGCCCGCAACGTCATGTTGTGCCTGACGGCGCTGGAATCGGTGCTGGGGGCCATGGGCGTTTCCATCGAACGGGGGGCAGCCCTTGCAGCCGCCCAGCGCCGCTTGTCAGCATAGTGCCGGAAATGGTCACCCGGTGACGTTTTTGGTCGCCTGCTCCGTTTGGCGCGCGGCGGTGTGCCCCTGATGGTCATCTTGATCGCCTCTGGCGCGTGACCGGTTTCACATTGGCACGGCCTCTGCATAGCTGCCTGAAAGTCCCCACAGGCACCATCGCGCAGACGCCGCCCGCCTTGGAAGCTGAGACTCGAGACGATGCGGCAGGAGGGAGTGAGAGATGACAGCGGCACTGACACAAATCGAGTTGAAGCGGCAATCCAACGCCTATCGTGGCACCGGCGGGGTGAGCGAGGAAAACCGCTCCTTCGGCTTTCGTCCCGCCTTTTTCGACCGCAACGCCGGCCGGCTTTTCCTCTCCTGTTTCTTGGACGGGACGCCGGCACCCATGCATATCTTTGACGGTCTGCCCGATGCCTTGATTGCCGAACGGGACGCCGAGGGCTTTCCCATCAAGCTGTATGCCTCGGTGATCGCCGGCTTCGAGCGGGACGGCCACTTTTTCACCCGCGAACAAACGGCTCAGCTCATTGAATGGGAGCTGGACAAGCAGGCCGCCATCGCGCTGTGAGTCAGGACGTCTGCTGAAGATTGCCAAAGCCCCTTCCGCTCAGTGCAACACCCGCGGCACCGCCAGGGTGAAAGCCGGAATCTCCGCATCGAACTCCAAGCCGTCGTCTCCCAGCATCTGATACGTCCCGCTCATGGTGCCCACCGCCGTATCCAGCACGGCGCCGCTGGTGTACTGAAACGCCTCCCCGGGTTTTAAGTGGGGCTGCTCACCCACCACCCCCTGTCCCCGCACCTCCTGCACATTGCCATTGGCGTCGGTAATCACCCAATGCCGGGATATCAGCCTGGCCGCCACGGAGCCCTGGTTGCGGATGTTTACCGTATAGGCAAAGATATAGCGCTGTTCCTCGGGGGCGGATTGTTCCTCGATGAAATGGGGGACAACGGTGACTTCAATCTGGTGGGGAAGGCATTTGCTCATGGCGACTGCTGGACTCTTGTTAAATCGGGTTTTAGCCGAAGTGTAGCTCATTTGGTGGCCACTTTGCGTACCTGCGCCAAATCCGTCTGGCCTTGAAACAGCTTGGCAATTCCATCCTGCATCAAGGTGCGCATGCCCTCCCCGATGGAGAGTTTTTCAATCTCCGCCGCAGTGGCTTTGTGATAAATCAAATCTTTGAGGGTGGGGCTGGTGACCAGCAGTTCGTGGATGCCGGTGCGGCCCAGATAACCGCTGCCGCCACAATGCGTGCACCCCACCGCCTTGTACAAAGCGGGCTTGCCGCCCACCTTGAGTTCATCGTAGCGTTCTTCGCCGTAGTAACGTTGCAGCAGGGTCAGTTCTTCGTCATCGGGGTGATAGGCCTCTTTACACTTGTCGCACAAGGTGCGCACCAGCCGCTGGGCCATGACACCCAGCAGGGCGTCGGAGAAACTGACAGGATCGATGCCGAGGTCCAGCAGGCGGGTGACCGTTTCCGCCGCCGAGTTAGTGTGCAGGGTGGAAAACACCAGATGGCCGGTAAGGGAGGCTTCCACCCCAGCCTCAGCGGTTTCCCTGTCCCGCATTTCGCCGATCATGATCACGTCCGGGTCGGCCCGTAAAAAGGCCCGCAGGGCGGCGGCGAAGTTCAGCCCCGCCTTGTTGTTCATCTGCACTTGTTGCAGGCCGGGCTGGGTGATCTCCACCGGATCTTCCGCGGTCCAGATCTTGCGCTCCGGGGTGTTGATGTGGGCCAGGATGGCGTGCAGGGTGGTGGTTTTGCCCGAGCCCGTGGGGCCCACCACCAGGAAGATGCCGTGGGGGTGTTCCACCAGTTTCCGGGTCTCTTCCAGGTTGCGCCTGGAGAAATTGAGTTTCTCCAGCGGCAGGGGTTTGCTGGAGGCCAAAATACGCATGACCACCGATTCGCCGTTGACGGTGGGGATGGTGGCAACCCGCAGCTCCACCGGTTTGCCTTTGATTTTTACCACGCACTTGCCGTCCTGGGGCCGGCGTCGGTCGGAGATGTCCATGCCGCCCATGATTTTGATGCGCGAGACCACCGCGCGGATGTGGCTGGCGGGAATGGTGATGGTTTTGCGGCACACCCCGTCCACCCGGATGCGCACAGCCGAGGAACTTTTTCCCTTGCCGGGTTCGATATGAATGTCTGACGCCCGGGCCATGTAGGAATCGCGGATCATCTGGTTGACCAGTTGGATAACGGTGGCCTCATTTTCGTCCACCGACTCGATTTCGTCTTCCTCGACGTTTTCTATGCCCTCTTCCTGCAGCTTGTCCACCAACTCGTTGATGTCGAGGTTGGGGTCCGTGCCCCGCAGCGGCTCGCCCAGGTATTGGCGGATCTCCTCGGCCAGAGAGACCTTGAACACGTAGTTGCGGCAGCGCAGCACCCGCTGGATTTCCATGATGCGCTGGTGGTCTGCAGGGTCGTCGATGAGTACCACCACCTCGTCCTGGTTACCCTGCACCGGCAGCCAGCGTTCCTGTTTGAGGTAGGCCTCGTTGATGCCCTTGAGCAGTTCCCGGGGAATCTCAATTTCCGGGTCGAAACCCATGTAAGGCACTTGGTAGTAGCGTTCCAGGGAGGCGCCGATTTCTGAGGGGTTCAGGCCCGCTTCGTAAATCAGCATGCCGGTGACGGTGGTGCCTTCCTTGGGTGCGCGGTGTTTAAAGTCGTCGATTTGTTCCTGGCTGATTTTTCCGGTCTGCACCAGAAATTCGTACGGGTCCGAGGTGCCGCCCAGTTCGTATCGGAACTGCTGTCCCAGCAGCAGTCCCAGCTTGACGGCGTTGCGCAGCTCGGTGTCGGAAAAGGCGCCGCCACCTTTGCGGTTCAGCACCTGCATCACCCCGAACAACACGTCCTTGGATTTGATGGGCACCACCACCATGGCGCGCGAGCGGAAGCCGCTCTTCAAATCAAAGGACTTGTCGAAATTCAAATTGGGGTGGATTTTATGCAGTTCTTCATCGTCGTACACATCCTGGACCCGTACCGGTTTCTGGCTGAGACCGACGTAGCCGGAGATCGACGAGGTGGACAAGGGCACCCGTATTTCCTTGAATTCATCGCCACTTTTGTATTTGGAGACCAGTTCCGGCTGGGTGCGCGAGCGTTGGTAGACGGTGATGCGTTCGGCATTGAGCAGGCCCAGCAGATCATCCTCGATCTCGGGCATGACCTCACTGAAGCTTTCTGCCTCGTGCACCCGGTGGATGAGGTTGTTCAGCCGGACCTGAAACTCAAGCTGGCGCCGGAGCTGTTCCGGGTCCACCTTTTTCTGGACATCTTTGTGGGCTTCGCTGCCGGCGCTGTTCATGGTGTACAGTCGTTGGTGCCTGGACGATAGGGGCGGGCGCAGTCCTTGCTGTGAGCGGAAATCCCGCGCCTGCACAGTGATCCTGGATCGAACTCCCCCGGAGGGGGCACAGCCCGCTCCCCGTCGTGAAGGCTGCGTCCCTTTGCTGTATCGTCTGCAGCGGGGATGTTTTTACCCGCAGCCCCGCGGCGCATAAAGGCGCGGGCGCCGCCGGCGCGGATTCAAGGTGATAAGGTGACGACATCATGGACGGCAAGAGGGCGAGCCTGCTTGAGCGCTACCGGGCCTATGTGTGGCGGCCGGACCGGGCGGCCTTGCCGCGCCCCCACGCCGCTTTCATCAGCCTGTTGAGGCTGGTGGATCACATCGCCTATGAAATCAACAAAGGAACCCTGACCCAGACCGCGGCCAGTCTCACCTACACCACCCTGGTGGCCCTGGTGCCGCTGCTGGCGGTGAGTTTTTCCCTGCTCAAGGCCCTGGGGGTGCACAATCAGATCGAGCCGGTATTGCTCACCTTTCTGGCACCCCTGGGGGAAAAAGGTGTCGAGTTGGGGCGGAGCATCATCGCCTTTGTGGAGAACGTCCGCGTCGGCGTGCTCGGTGCCGTGGGCATGGCGGTATTGCTTTTTACCGCCGTCTCCACGCTGCAAAAAGTGGAAGCCGCCTGCAATGCCTTGTGGCACACCTCCCAGATGCGGCCTCTGGCGCGGCGCTTCAGCGACTACACCAGCGTGCTGCTGGTAGGGCCTTTGTTGTTGTTCTCTGCCCTCGGGGCCACGGCCACCCTGGCCGGTTCCCGGCTCATGCACAGCCTGCCCGCGGTGGATTGGCTCATCACCACCAGTGGGAAAATGCTGCCCTATTTTCTAGTGTGCGCGGCGTTCACCTTCATCTATTTGTTCATCCCCAATACCCGGGTGCGCCTGCGTTCCGCCCTGGTGGGGGGGCTGTTTGCAGGGGTGCTGTGGGAGACCACCGGTCTGGGCTTCGCCCTGTTTGTGGCCTCCGCCAACACCTACACCGCCATCTATTCCGGTTTTGCCGTGGTGATCCTGTTCCTGATCTGGATCTACATCAGCTGGTTGATCTTCCTGGCAGGGGCACAGGTAAGTTATTTCCACCAACACCCGCGCATGCTGGCCACACCGCGGGCGGCCTGGCGCCTGGGCCACCGCGGCCGCGAACGTCTGGCGCTGCTGGCCATGGCCGCCATCGGCTGGCGCCAGTGGCAGGGCGGGACGCCGTGGACGGCGGAGGACCTGGCCGATGCGCTCACCGTGCCGGCCCTGGCACTGCAACAATTGTTGGCGACCTTGGTGGAACGCAAGCTGCTGTATCTCACCAGCGGCGAGGCGGTGGGCTATGTCTTGGCCCGGGACAGCAGCGCCATCCGTCTGGTGGATATCCTGCAAGCCGTGCGCCGCGACGGTGACCAGGGCAGCACGATTGCACCCACCGGCGACCTGGTGCCCGCGGTGGATGCCTTGATGGACAGGCTGGACCAGGCCATCGCCGGGACGGCCGGCAGTCCGCTGGCGGCCTTGATTCAGGCCGGGCATGCCCCCATTCAGGCCCAGGACCGGGTGCCGAATTATCAACCCGACAGTTCCCGGGACAAACGCTGAGCCAAGCTCATTCAGCGCGTCGTCGGACGGTCAGCCCCTTGTCTTCAGTGAGAACGCCATGACGCAACCGTCCCAGCCGACCCGATACAGGGTGGAGATTTATACTTGGCGCTATTGCCCCTACTGCATCGCCGCCAAACAACTGCTCGTGGACAAGGGCGTGGAATTCGTTGAACACGCCATCGATGGTGACAGCACCGCCCGCGCCGCCATGGCCGAACGGGCCAATGGCCGCCATACCGTTCCCCAGATCTTTATCGACGATCGGGCCATCGGTGGTTTTCGTGAGCTGGCCGCCCTGGATCGAAGCGGTGCCCTGGGCCGGTTGCTCGGCCGTTGACGCCGGTGGTGCCGCTGCCAGACCGCATGTTTTGCGCTGGCCTGCCAGTGCAAACATGCGGTCCAGGCGGAACCTCAAATATAATCCTGACAGTGATTTTTGGAAGCCGAGGACGATTTGATGGACGTGACGATTTACCACAATCCCCGCTGTTCAAAGTCCAGGGAAACGCTGAAGCTGCTGCGGGAGCGGGGCATCGAGCCCCGCATCGTTGACTACCTCAAGCAGGTGCCGGGCCGAAGCGAGCTGAAAATGATTCTCAAGCTGCTGGGCCTGTCGCCGCGTGAATTGATGCGCACCAAGGAGAAGCTCTACAAAGAGTTGGGTTTGAACGACCCCGGGCTCAGTGATGCGGCACTTATCCAGGCCATGCTGGATAACCCCAGCTTGATCGAACGTCCCATTGTTCTTGCCCAGGGCAAAGCGGCCCTGGGCCGCCCTCCCGAGCAGGTGTTGGAGATTCTCTAGTCGGCGGCGTCCGTCCCCATGTTCAGATATCACAAAGGGCAGCGGGTCACCGCCGGTGAGCGTGAACGGTGGTGGCCCGTGCTGAACCGGTTCGCGCTGGCGCGGGCGTGGTCCGCCGGGCGGCGCGACAAATTGTTGGCCTGTGCCGCCGAGTTCGTTGAACACAAAGTCGTCTCCGGTGCCGCAGGCTTCACGCCGGATGCGATGACACGGGATATCCTCGCCCTGCAGGCGGCGGTGCCCATACTGGCACTGGGGATGAACTATTACGCGGGATGGGTGGAAGTGATTGTTTATCCGCACGCCTTTGTGACCACTGCGACGCAAGTCGATGAAGCCGGTGTTGTTCATCAGGCACGCCGTGGCTTGAGCGGTGAATCCTGGGAGCGGGGGCCGGTGGTGTTGTCGGCGGAGGACGTGTACCAGTCCGCTTGTCAGGTGGACGGTTACAACGTGGTGATCCACGAAATGGCCCACAAGCTGGATGCCCTGAACGGTGCCATGAACGGTTTCCCGCCGCTGCACCGCCACATGTCCCGCCGGGCGTGGACCGCAGCATTCGAGGCAGCTTACGCGGATATGGCCGCCGCGGTGGAGCGGGGCGACGAGACCATGATGGACCCCTATGCAGTGGAAAATCCAGCGGAATTTTTCGCTGTTGCCAGCGAAATGTTTTTTGAGCGGCCCGGCGCGCTCAAAGCCGGGTATTCCCGGGTGCACGAGCAGCTGCTTGCTTTTTACGGCTACGATCCCAGCCCCTGGACCGGGAACCGCAGACGCCGGAGATCAGGCCGGGCAATCGAGTAGGAGGCGGGGTCACCCCCGCCGTCCTCTCACACCACCGGACGTGCGGTTCCGCATCCGGCGGTTCATGAGACACACTGGAGTCGTCGCACCGTATCGAGCAGCGACACCAGCCCCAAACGATCAAAGTAGGCCTT
>DRLM01000108.1 GCA_011375345.1 Gammaproteobacteria bacterium | reverse complement strand
TGACCTGTTTGATTGCCGCCCGCGAAATACGGGCGCCATTGTGCGAAATGGCTGGTATTTCGCGGGCTCGCATTGACTTGCGCCAATGGCGGCACATCCCTGTGCCGCGCTATTAACCCGACAATCCTAATTGCCGGGTTAATAAATATCGGGCAGACCCAAAAACAGCGCCAACACCCCGATCAGGACGGGTTGATGCAGCATATAAATGGCCAGGCTGTGGCGTCCGCCCAGCGCCAGACAACGACCAAGGGCACCGCTCCCCCGCCAGGCCAGCAGCCACCGGGGCCGGGCATGCCCGAACACCCAGCGGCCGAGAAACAAACCCAGTAACACAACGCCGAACCAGGGAAACAGGGGGACATAGTCTTCGGTGGGCGGCTTGAAGGTCATCATGCCCCACCATTGCAACCAGGGATGGTCAAACCAGGGGTGACGGACACCGGCCCCAAGTCCGAGGACAGCCAGACCAAGGATCAGATTGCTCCAATAGCCGTGGCGGAACAGCAGGCCCAGGACACTGGCCAGGGCAATGAAGTGCAGCACACCAAAAAAAATCCAGCGCTGCCCGAACATCATCGCACTGCCCAGGCTCACCAGCGCTGCGCAAAGCACCACCATGACGAGGCGGCGCAGGTAACGCGTTATGTTCAGACCGCCAGTGGTGGCCAGGTGGAGACTCACGCCCACCAGCGCGAGGAACAGGCTGAGGATAAGGGTGCGAAACGCGATCCAGCGGGGGTCGTTGTAGAAATCCCACTCCACCAGGCCAAACAAATGCAGGTCGAAGCTGAAGTGGTAGACCACCATGAGGACAATGGCGATGCCGCGCAAGGCATCGATGAGGGGATAGCGGGGGGCGCTCACCGGCCGCTTCCCTTGGAACGCGTTATGCACATTGTGTCAAGTTTGAAAGATTTCCTGGCGATTCAAAAAGATCCGCCCATGCACGCCGCAGATATCATGTAAGTCATTGATTTTAATAATAAGGCTGAATGGCCAATCTTTCGTCAGTATGGCGGACACCCTGCCGCTTCAGGCACTTGCGGCAGTTGATCGCATTCTTTCCACAAACTTATCCACAGAAACTGTGGACACCACACGGCAGCCAGGGACAGGTGTCCAATAAAATTCCAGCGACTTACTTCCAGCGCAGTATCACCCAATTGGGAATGTGCACATCAGGGTCCAGATCGTTGCGGCGGGAATCGAAATCGCCGTCGCCGTCGGTGTCCAGCAAATAATAGGGTGCGCCTTTGCTGGGGGTGATTTTGATCATATAAACGTCGTTGTTCACCCGGTACTCTTCCACCCGCTCCCCGTCACGCTGGATGATGGTGACCTCAGGCTCCAGTTCCGCGTCACCGGCGGTGGCAGACAGGGCGGGGGAGGCCAGCAGGGCCAGGGGGGCGATGAACTTGCGCATCGTGTGTCCTTGTGTGGGGCCGGGCCTCAGCCCTCCCCCGGCGCTGGGTTTTAAAGGTCCAGCAGCATTTCCTGTTCCTCGGCGGAAGGCTCGAAACCACGGCTTTCGTAGTGGCTAAAGATAGCATCCACCACCTCTTTCGGCTTGTCCAGTACCTGGATCAGATCCAGGTCACCGGCATCAATAACCTTTTCCGTCACCAGCGTGTGTTTGAACCACTGCAGCAGGCCGTTCCAGAAGGGGGTATGCACCAGAATGATGGGAATGCGGCGTGTCTTTTGAGTCTGTACCAGGGTGAGAATCTCCGCCAGCTCGTCCAGGGTGCCAAAACCGCCGGGCAGCACCACGTAGGCCGAGGCGTATTTCACGAACATCACTTTGCGGGAAAAAAAATGGCGGAAATGCAGGGCGATGTCCTGGTAGGGGTTGTCTTCCTGCTCCATGGGCAGGCTGATATTCAAGCCGATACTGGGGGATTTGCCAGCGAAGGCGCCCTTGTTGGCCGCCTCCATGATGCCGGGACCACCGCCGCTCACCACACTGAAACCGGCGTCTGACAACGCCAGGGCAATGTCTTCGCCCAGCTTGTAGTAGGGGTGATCCCGCGGTGTGCGGGCCGAGCCGAAGATGCTCACCGAGGGTTTGATTTTGGCCAGGCGCTCGAAACCTTCAACAAACTCGGCCATGATCTGAAAGATTTTCCACGACTCACGGGTCAGCAGGGAGTCGTTCACGGGGGTGAGGCTGGGATGACTGGCGCGGTGCTTGGCGTCCATACTGCTTGACCTTGTCTGATGGGTTTATTTTGGTTATCGGCGTGGCGCGACGGGCTTTTTAGTACAATGCGCAGACTTCGCGACCGGACTTGAGTTCCCCATGACGGACAACACATCCCGCAAGCCTCCCCTGGTTCTGGTGGACGGCTCCTCCTATCTTTACCGAGCCTACTACGCCCTGCCCCCCCTGACCAACTCCCGGGGCGAAGCCACCGGCGCGGTCTACGGCGTGCTCAACATGTTGCGCAAGCTGGTGGATGAGTATCAGCCGGAGCTGATGGCAGTGGTGTTTGACGCCAAGGGCAAAACCTTTCGCGATGAGATCTTTGAACACTACAAAGCCCACCGCCCGCCCATGCCGGAGGATCTGGCCTCGCAAACCGAACCGCTGAAGCAGGTGATTGAGGCCAGCGGCTTTCCCCTGCTGTGCACAGCCGGCGTGGAGGCGGACGACGTCATCGGCACTTTGGCCGTGCAGGCCGCGGCTGAAGGGCGGGACGTGCTGATCTCCACCGGCGACAAGGACATGGCCCAGCTGGTGAACAGTCACATCACCCTCATCAACACCATGAGCAATACGGTGCTGGACCGGGATGCCGTGGTGGACAAATTCGGCATCCCGCCGGAGCGCATCATCGACTATCTGGCCCTGGTGGGGGACAGCGCCGACAACATCCCCGGCGTGCCCAAGGTCGGCCCCAAAACGGCGGTCAAATGGCTGAACCAGTACGGCAGCCTGGACGGGATCATCGCCCACGCCGGGGAGATCAAAGGCAAAGTGGGCGACAAGCTGCGCACACATCTGGAGCAATTGCAGCTCAGCCGCGAGCTGGCCACCATACGCTGCGACGTGCCCTTGGCGCTGGGTCCGGCGGATTTGCAGCGCCGCCCGCCCGACACAGACGCGCTGGCGGCATGGTTCCAGCGGCTGGAATTCAAAACCTGGCTGGCGCAATTGGACGGGGCCGCGCCCGACGGCCCCCCTGCCGCACCGCCCCCCAAGGCCCGGTACGACACCCTTCTCACCCAGGCCCAGTTCGACAACTGGCTGGCGCGGCTGGAGGTGGCGCCGCTCATCGCCCTGGATACCGAAACCACCAGCCTGGATTACATGCGTGCCGAGCTGGTGGGCCTGTCGTTTGCCGTCACGCCCCATGAGGCGGCCTACCTGCCCGTGGCCCACGACTACCCCGGCGCGCCCGGACAACTGAGCCGGGAGGCCGTGCTGGCCCGGCTGCGTCCGCTGCTGGAAGACCCGGACAAACCCAAGGTGGGGCACAACCTCAAATACGACATGAGCGTGCTGGCCCGCCACGGCATCACCCTGCGGGGTGTGGCCCACGACACCATGCTGGAGTCCTACGTGCTGAACAGCACCGGCTCGCGTCACGACATGGACACCCTGGCGCGCAAACACCTGGGCCATGACACCATCAGTTTCGAGACCATCGCCGGCAAGGGCACCAGGCAACTCACTTTCAATCAAATCGATCTGGACACGGCAGGCCCCTACGCCGCCGAGGATGCCGATGTGACCCTGCGCCTGCACCAGACCCTGTGGCCGCGGCTGAAAGCGGCCGCCTCGCTGGAAAAACTGTATCGGGAGCTGGAGATGCCCCTGGTGCCGGTGCTGTCGCGCATGGAACGTCACGGCGTTTTGGTGGATGGCGCCGCCCTCAGGCGCCTCAGCGGCGAACTGGCGCAGGAGATGAGCGAGATCGAAGCGCGTGCCCACGAGGCGGCGGGCCGGCCTTTCAACCTGGCTTCACCCAAGCAAATCCAGGAAATCCTGTTCAACCAACTGGGCTTGCCGGTACTGCAAAAAACGCCCAAGGGCCAGCCTTCCACTTCGGAGGCCGCGTTGCAGGAACTGGCGGCGGATCACCCCATCGCCCGGCTCATTCTCGAACACCGGACCCTGGCCAAGCTCAAATCCACCTACTCCGACCGCCTGCCCGAACGCATTGACCCGGTCACGGGGCGGGTGCACACGTCCTATCATCAGGCGGTGGCGGCCACGGGGCGTTTGTCGTCGGCGGAACCCAATCTGCAAAACATCCCCATCCGCGGCGCGGCGGGACGGCGCATTCGCCAGGCGTTTATCGCCCCGCCGGGACACAAGCTCATCGCCGCCGACTATTCCCAGATCGAGCTGCGCATCATGGCCCATTTGTCCGAAGATCCCGGCCTGCTGGAGGCCTTCGCGGCGGGACACGACATTCACCGCGCCACGGCGGCGGAGATTTTCGAGGTGGCGCCCGAGGCCGTCACTGCCGAGCAGCGCCGCAGCGCCAAGGCCATCAACTTCGGTCTGATTTACGGCATGTCCGCCTTCGGCCTGGCGCGCCAGCTCAATGTGGAGCGCAGTGCGGCCCAGGAATACATGGACCGCTACTTCGCCCGCTACCCCGGCACCAAGGATTACATGGACCGCACCCGCGAGGCGGCGCGGAAACAAGGCTATGTGGAAACCCTGTTCGGCCGCCGGCTCTACCTGCCCGACATCAGGGCCCGCCAGCAGGCCAGACGCCAGTACGCCGAACGCGCCGCCATCAATGCCCCCATGCAGGGCAGTGCCGCCGATATCATCAAGCGGGCCATGATCCGCACAGATGCCTGGCTGCGGGATGCGGCGCTGCCCGCGCGGATGATCATGCAGGTTCACGACGAGCTGGTACTCGAAGTCCCCGTGGATGAGCTGGACACCACGGTGGCGGGGCTGCGCGAAGTGATGCAGCAGGCGGCCACGCTGGCCGTGCCGCTGGAAGTGGACATCGGCGTGGGTGACAACTGGGACGAAGCCCATTGAAAACGCCCCCGGACCGGCCGGTCCCAATGTGGCGCGGTTCCCAAACCAGGCGCCGGCCAGCAGCCCGGCTCCTTGGCAGCGTGTTGAAAAACCCTGTTTTTCAACACGCTGCTGGAAGTTTCGTTCTCCCTTGTGCAGTTGATCTGGTTTTGCCATGAAAAAAATCGTTCTCGCCACCGGCAATGCCGGCAAAGTCCGGGAAATGAACCACCTGCTCACGGCAAGCGGCATCGAGCTCATGCCCCAAACGGAACTGGGCGTGCCCGAAGCCGAGGAAACGGGACTGACCTTCGTGGAAAACGCGATCATCAAAGCCCGCAACGCCTGCCGCCACACCGGCCTGCCCGCCATCGCCGACGATTCGGGCCTGGTGGTGGACGCCCTGCACGGCGCGCCCGGCATTTATTCCTCCCGCTACGCCGGCCCCGCGGCCGGCGACGCCGACAACAACGCCAAGCTGCTCGCCGAGCTGGCCACAGTGCCTGAAGCGGCCCGCACGGCCCGATTTTGCTGCGCCATGGTCTGCCTGAGGCACGACCGCGATCCCACGCCTCTCATCAGCCAAGGGCGCTGGGCGGGCCGCATCCTGTCTGCCCCGCAGGGCAGGGGCGGATTCGGCTACGACCCTTTGTTTTTCGTCCCCACCCACGGCTGCGCTGCGGCCCAATTGCCGCCCGAGGAAAAACAACGCATCAGCCATCGCGGCCAGGCCTTGCGGGCCCTGGTGGCCCTCATCACCCACAACACGTAAACGGCGGCGGCGTTTTGCTATTCTTGGTGGCACTCGCATTGCTGCCCTATCTTCAAGGAGACCCCGCATGAGCAACCCGCTCCTGGAACTCACCGGATTGCCGCCTTTTTCCCGGATCAGGCCGGAGCATGTCGAACCCGCCGTTGACCGCCTGCTGGAGGGGAACCGCTACGAAATCGACAGCCTGCTGGCGCGGGGTGGTCCCTATAGCTGGGGCACCCTGGTGCAGCCCATTGAGGCGCTGGAAGACCGGCTGAGCCGGGCCTGGTCGCCCGTCAGCCACATGAACTCGGTGGTGAACAACGACGAGCTGCGCGCCGCCTACAACGCCTGCCTGCCCAAGCTCAGCGCTTATGCGACCGAACTGGGTCAGAACGAAGACTTGTACCGCGCCTATCAATCCCTGCGCGACGGGGAGGAATGGGCCCGCCTTGATCAGGCCCAGCGCAAAGTGGTGGACAATGATTTGCGCGATTTCCGTCTCGCCGGCGTGGACCTGCCCGCCGCCGACAAAGCGCGCTACAAGGATTTGATGCAGGAACTGTCCAACCTCAACTCAAAATTTGAAGAAAATCTGTTGGATGCCACCAACGCCTGGTCCAAACACATCACCGACGAACAGCTGCTGGCCGGCCTGCCACCCACGGCCAAGGCGCTGGCGGCGCAGACCGCCAGGCAGCGCAAACTGGACGGCTGGGTGCTGACGCTGGAGTTCCCGTCCTATCTTCCGGTAATGAGCTATGCCGATTCGGGCGCGCTGCGGCGGGAGCTGTACGAGGCCTATGTCACCCGTGCCTCCGACGCCGGCCCCCATGCAGGCCGCTGGGACAACACCCCGGTGATGGAGCGGATTCTGGCGCTGCGCCACGAGGCGGCCCGCCTGCTGGGTTTTGCCAATTACGCGGAATACTCCCTGGCCACCAAGATGGCGCCGTCGCCGGACCAGGTGCTGGCATTTCTCACCGACCTGGCCCGCCGCTCTCTGGCCATGGCCCGCGAGGAGTTGCAGGAAGTGCGCGACTACGCCCGCGAGCACCACGGCGCCAGCGGGCTGGAGGCCTGGGACATCCCCTATTATTCGGAAAAACTGCGCCAGCACCGCTACGCCATCTCCCAGGAAGACCTCAAACCGTATTTCCCCGAACCGCGGGTGGTGCAGGGCATGTTCGAAGTGGTCAAGCGTCTCTACGGCCTGGACATCCGCGAAGTGGAAGGCGTGGACGTGTGGCACGAGGACGTGCGCTTTTTCAACATCTTCGACGCCAGGGGCGAACTGCGCGGCCGTTTCTACCTGGACCTCTACGCCCGGGCTCACAAGCGCGGCGGTGCCTGGATGGACGAATGCATCCGCCGCCGGCGCTTGCCCGACGGCATCCAGGTGCCTGTAGCCTACCTCACCTGCAACTTCTCACCGCCGGTGGGGGACGACCCGGCCCTGTTCACCCACGACGAAGTGCTGACCCTGTTTCACGAATTCGGCCACGGCCTGCATCACATGCTCACCCGTGTCGACTACGCCGGCGTGTCCGGCATCAGCGGCGTACCCTGGGATGCCGTGGAGCTGCCCAGCCAATTCATGGAAAACTGGTGCTGGCAGCGGGAAGCCTTGGACGTGATCGCCGGCCATTATCAAACCGGCGCCCCCCTGCCCCAGGCGCTGTTTCAGAAAATGCTGGCCGCCAAAAACTTCCAGTCCGGCATGCAGATGCTGCGGCAGATCGAATTCGCGCTGTTTGATTTCCGCCTGCACAAGGAATACGACCCCGAGCGGGGCCCGCGCATCTACGAGACCCTGGAAGAGGTGCGCGACCAGGTGGCGGTGATGAAACCGCCCTCCTTCAACCGCTTTCCCCACAGCTTCGCCCACATCTTCGCCGGCGGTTACGCCGCGGGGTATTACAGCTACAAATGGGCAGAGGTACTCTCCGCCGATGCCTTTGCCGCCTTCGAAGAACGGGGCGTGTTCGACCGCGCCACCGGCTCGCGTTTTCTCACCACGGTGCTGGAGCAAGGTGGCTCGAAAGATCCACTGGAGTTATTCATCGAGTTTCGCGGCCGCGAGCCCAGCATCGACGCCTTGCTGCGCCACAGCGGGATTGCGGCCTAGTGCTGCCTCAAGCAGACAACAGAGCTGGACCCTTTCATCCCAAATGACCGTTTCCGGCGACTGGCCAGTGAGGAAGGCGAGGAACACAAAGCAAGTTATTAACCCGGCAATTAGGATTGTCGGGTTAATAGCGCGGCACAGGGATGTGCCGCCATTGGCGCAAGTCAATGCGAGCCCGCGAAATACCAGCCATTTCGCACAATGGCACCCGTATTTCGCGGGCGGCAATCAAACAGGTCAGGACGAC
>DRLM01000107.1 GCA_011375345.1 Gammaproteobacteria bacterium | reverse complement strand
TGATCGGAGGGTGGGGTTCTGCTGTTATCTTTATGATATATAATAAAAAACATGTTTTGGCACGCATTTAGCTTTCCCTGTAGGTACGCGAAACCGGGCATTGTGCTCACAGGGCGCATAAACTGGGGCTGAAACACCTCATAACTGGACATACAGGAGTATTGATGATGAAAAAACAACTAAAGTGGCTGGGTGCTCCCGCCTTGTTTGCGCTGAGCATGGGCGCGAACGCAGGCACCATCGATCTGTTTTCAACTGACCAAGCGAAGATAGAAGATCAGACCAACGGTGCGGGCGCGGGTTTGGTTTCCAGTTCCGTGGGGGCGGGTGATCCCACTATTCTGGGAGGCAATCGCGATCTGTATGTGGATGCGATTAGCGGCGCTGTCCCGGGGTTTGCTGGTACCAGCATCGGCGTTTTCGGGGGTGAGCTGCGCTTTAGTAACGACAGCGGCGTCGGTGGTGTAGGTGGCGTTCAATGGGATGGCGGGACCAATACGGATGAGACCATCGACTACACTGGTTTGGGCGGTTTGGACCTGACTGATGGCGGGACGCTTAATTCGTTCGCCGTGACGACTGTGGAGTCTGATCTCGGGTATGAGTTTATTGTGAACGCTTGGACCGATGCCGTCACGTGGACCACGATCAGCTTCACGGCGCATGCTGTTCCGGCTGGTACGGGCCCGGTCACATCGTATATCCCCTTCAGCGGATTCACTACGGTGGCCCTTTGCGGCACCGTCAATCCCGCCCCTGGCGTGAACTCCATCACTTGTGGTTCGGCCAACACTGCGCCTGTGGATCTGACCAACTTAGGCGCCTTGGAGCTTGTGCTGAACCCTGCGGGTGGAACGGTGAACGTGGATTTGAGATTGGATAGCATCACCACCGTTCCCGAGCCTTCCGCTCTGGGGCTGATGGGCGCTGGTTTGGTTGCTGCCGGCATGGTTGCCAGCCGCCGCAAAAAACAAAAACAGCTTGCCGCCTGAAGGCGTGTAATCTGCCGCTGTCAGCGGTGTTAAGAAACGAAGCGGCCTCATCGAAAGATGGGGCCGTTTTTTCTATAATTTCCGCTTGTCCATCCCATTTCCCGGCTTAAAAGATCGCCAGTTTCCTTGACGGAATCCGGATGGCGGTTCAGCTTGAGACAAGGAAATCATGAAGACCGAAACCTGGGACTATATGGCGTCTTCGCTGGTCTTGGCCACCATCGCAGTGCTTGGCTTGGCCGGTGCCGCACTGGTGTCCCACATGCTCACATCCAGGTACCTGGGTGGATACCATGTGTTGGCGGACGCCGCGCTGTTTTTGTTGTTCTTTGGTGTGCTCGCCGCCCTGGCCTGCCGTTTGATTTTGCGTGGAGGCCAGCTTCGCCCGGGTGAGTATGCCATGGAAGACCCCGTGTTTCGTTGGTGGAAATTGTTTACCGTGGTGTATGAGTTCGGACGCGGGGCTTTGCTTCCTTTCACCACTGTATTCGCCCGCCCGCTCGTTGCCAGGCTGTTTGGTGCCGCGGTTGGGAAAGATGTTGCGTTAGGGGGGATATTGGTGGATCCCCAGTTCATATCTATTGGGGATGAGGCGATTATCGGGCAGGATGCAGTGATTACCGCACACACCATTACCAGTGGCGTCATTATACTGGATCCAGTGGTGATTGGGGCCAGGGCAACAGTGGGCGTCAAGGTGGTTGTTATGTCGGGCGTGACGATCGGTGAGGGGGCCGTTCTGACAGCCGCTGCCGTTGTGCCACCTGGAACCACTATTCCGGCCGCTGAGATGTGGGGCGGCGTGCCTGCCCGGAAGATCAAGGATGTGGGCTAAGCCGAATTTCTCACCAGCCCCTCAATGAATGCCTGGAAGCGTTTGGTGGCGCTGTAGCGTTGATAGAGCGCTGCCGTTTTTCTCGCTGCTTCCCCATAGCGGGAATCGCTCAGCATACGGTTCACCAAATTGCGCACTGAGTCCGCGTTGCAGTGTTCCGAACGCAACAAGCAGCCGGCGCCGAAGCGCTGGACTTCGCTCATATTCAAATGCTGATCCATATTGCTGGCGATGCCCAGCACGGGAGTGCCAACGGCCAACGCCTGTTGGGTGGCCGGGCTGCCGCCATTGCAGATGACCAAATCGGCGCGGGCCGCCAGCTTGTCACCGGGGAGGTAATCGGCGACAAAAGTGTTTTCCGGCACGGGGATTTCCGGCACCGTTCCCAAGGTTGCGACGGCCAAGGTCACAGGCGCGTGCGCGAGCCCGCGAATGATTTGCGGCAACAGTGCTTCCTTCCCGGAACTGCCCAGACTAACGTAGACTATCGGGTCGCCATCTGGTAGCTCTTTCCACCATCTTGGTAGTAGTACCGAGGGTGACCATAGCATAGGACCAAGAAATAAGTGGTTGGCGGGCGGGTTCGATACTGACGACAATTCGGGAACGTCGGCATATAGCACGTAGTCGGCCCAGGTGTACAGACGGCGCAAGTTGTGCCCCAGGGGCCTAAGTTGGTGCTGGCGGCGAAGCTGGTTGAGCGGTCTGGCGTGCCACCCAAAGATAAAAGGCCGCAAACCAGAAAAGAGTCTTTGCGCGAATGTTACGCCCAGCAACGCTGTTGTGGGGTGCTCGGGAATCGGGAACATCGATTGTGAATACGGGCTCCAGTAACTGTTGGTGATGGCGCAAAGAGAAACTCCCGCCAAGGGAGCGCTTACCGCCAGCGACAGGCGGAAGTCGCCGACTATCAAGTCTGGTTTGACTTTGCCGATGATTTCAAGATCTTCTTCTACATACTGTTCGAGGTTTTGACGACTGTATAATCGACGACCTTGAGCCAGGGCCTTTAGGAAGGTGGCGCTGGGAATGGAGTCAACGGCCACACTTGTTATCCGGGTGTCGGGAAACAAACTCGCGTAACGGGGATCGGAAGCGAAATACACTTCGTAGCGATCGCTGTCCAGGCTCTGGGCAAGGGTGAACGGCCGCGCCACGTGAGCGAGAGTGACGGCTTCCCCAAAAAAAAGGATGCGGGGGCGGTATTGTCGCGGCTGGTTCATCCTTGTGCTTCCACTCATGCCATGGCGGTCGTATGATGCAGTGCTGCTGGCGTTTGTCTGAGGCAAGACGCCTTGCGTGTTGCATACTACGGTGTTTTATCTCTAACAGAAAGTCTGTGCAACACGGTGCGATGTGCTCCCGGCTTGTGTATGGGGCGAAACCTCGTATGATTAAGATACGGCATTATGCTTTACTGTTGCTTGCAGAGGCGCACGGGTGAGCCCATGTCACACAAGGCCCGCGTGGCTGTATGTTGGAGCTTGATCTCCCCGCAGTGGTGTCCATGAATTACCTTACCTTAGCCTTGCGCAACCTGCTTCGTCAGCGGGGCCGGACCGGTTCCGCTCTGGGAGCCATCGCCTTCGGCGTGATTGCACTGGTCCTGGCGACGGGCTTTATCGAATGGATTTTGTGGGCCATGCGGGAGGCGGCCATCGAATCGCAACTGGGGCATATCCAAATCATGCGCCCAGGCTATTTGCAAAAGGGTGTGGCGGATCCTTACGCCTACCTCTTACCCGAGCGGCCGCAGACGGTTGATGCGATTGAGCGCTTGACGCATGTTGCGGCGGTGGCGCCGCGTTTGAACTTTTCCGGCCTGATTGCCAAGGGTGAGACGACCGTGTCCTTTCTGGGTGTGGGAGTGATTCCTGAGAAAGAGCGGGTGGCCAGCAGGCAACTGCGCATCTTGCAGGGTGGGAATCTCACGGCCGGTTCCGGTGCTGAGGTGGTGCTGGGCCAGGGGCTGGCCGCCTTGTTGGGGGCGGAGGTGGGGGACACGGTGGTCTTGGTGGCGACGAAACGCTCAGGCGGGATATCGGCCTCAGAAGTGCGGGTGAGCGGTATCTTTTTCACCTCCAGCAAGGCGTATGACGATATTGCTTTGCGCGTACCCATTTCCCTGGCGCGGACCTTGCTTGCGGTGGAAGGGTCGCATACCTGGGTGGTGGCCCTGGATGATACCCGCTATACGGATCAGGTGGGGGCTGTGATAAAACAACTGGCTGGACGCGGCCTGGATGTTGTGCCCTGGTATGAACAGGCGGTTTTCTACCAAAAAACCGTGGCCCTTTTTTCAAAACAAGTGTCCGTGGTGTGGGGCTTGATCCTGTTGGTTATCGTGCTCAGCATTTCCAACACCATGGTGATGGTGGTGTTCGAGCGCACCCGGGAGCTGGGGACGATGATGGCGTTGGGTTTCCCTAAACGCGCGGTAGTATTCATGGTGGCCCTGGAGGGGGTGATGCTGGGTATGGTCGGCGGGACCATTGGCATTTTGGCCGGTGGCGTACTGGCACTGGTGTTGTCGGCCATCGGCATTCCGATGCCGCCGCCGCCGGGTGTGGCTGTCGGCTTTGATGCTGCGATCCGCCTGACGCCGGAAATTATGGTGAAAGCATTGGTGTTGGCAGTCGTGGCCTGCTCGGTGGCCAGTGTCCTGCCCGCCTGGCGCGTATCCAGGCTCAATATTGTGGCGGCGTTGCGCTGAGGGTTGAGGCGGGCAAACATGTGGAGTCTTGCGTTCAGAAACATTTTTCGTCACCGTTTCCGGGCCGGGGCGACGTTGTTGGCCATGGTCGTGGGCGTGGTATGCCTGATTTCCGCCGGAGGCTTTGTCAACGACATATTTTACAAGTTGCGGGAAGGTACAATTCGTTCCGAGCTGGGCCACATTCAGGTCTTTGCAGAAGGCTATCTCACCCATGGCCGGGTAGCGCCCTACCAGTACATGATTCCTGATGATGATCCAATCGGCAGCCGCTTGGCTGCGCTGGCGCATGTGAAGTATGTCATTGCGAGGCTCAAATTCAGCGCTTTGCTCAGCAACGGCGTGGCTGATCTTCCAGTTATCGGTGAGGGTGTGGAGCCGGAAAAAGAAAATCAGGTTTTCGAGGGCTTGCAGGTGCTGGCGGGTGAGCGTCTGGCTTCAGCCCAACCCTATGGCGTCATGTTGGGGGAAGGGGTGGCGCGCGCTCTGGATGTGACGGTGGGGGATACCGTCATGCTGTTGGTGACCACGCCGGAAGGCGCAATGAATACTCTGGATCTGGATGTTGTGGGAGTGTTCAGAACCCTGTCTAAGGAATATGATGCAAGGGCGGTGCGTGTGGTGTTGTCTTCCGCCAAGGATTTGCTGCTGGTCAACAGTGTTCACAGTTACACGGTGTTTCTCAGTGATACCCGGTTCACGGATGCCGTGGTGGCGCAAATCCGCCGCATGACCGGAGACGGGACTTATGAGGTGAGATCCTGGGAGCAGCTCGCGGGTTTTTATCAAAAAGTGGTGGCCATGTATGATCGGCAATTCGGTGCGCTGGTGTTTGTCGTGTTGCTCATGGTGGTGCTGGCCATTGTCAACAGCATTAACATCTCTGTGCGGGAAAGGATGCCGGAGTTCGGAACCTTGCTCGTGCTTGGGTTTAAGGCCAGGCAGTTGGTTTACATGATATTTGCAGAGAGTCTGCTGCTGGGTGCGGTGGGTGCCGGTATAGGTGTTGTTTTTGGCGGTCTTGTTGCGGTGCTCGCGTCGTGGCATGGCATCGAAATGCCAGCTCCGCCGAATATGAATGAAGGCTATATGGCGGAGATTCGCCTGAATACATGGATCCTGACAAGCAGCGCGCTGGTGGCATGGCTGGCGTCTGTGCTGGCGGCGGTCTGGCCCGCCATGCGCATGCGACAGGTCCAACCAACGGAACTGCTGAAGGGGTGTTACTGAAGTTTTTTGAGATAGTCTTTGGTAAAGACTTTGTCTGGTATTGGCCGGATGGTCATGTTGGTGTATTCCAGGCTTGAACGCCGCCCTTTGCGCAAGGCGTCTTCCATTATGAGCTTGACCGGCCTTTCCCGCCCGGCAATGACGGTGTAGCCGGAGTAGAAACATGTTTTCATGAGGCGGCCGGAAGTGGCGTAAAATTCGGCTTTGTAAGGGTAGTAGCTGTTCGCGTCAACCCAATACAACACTCGGTGGTAGGTGACACTTCTGTTTTTGGCCTTGAGTTCTAGCACATGGTAGGTTTTGCCATCAATGAAATCGGATCTGGCCAGTGAGGCGTGATAGTCTCCTGCAAAATTGGCCCGCGCCAGATCGCCGTTGGCCACTTCGCCGGTCAGCCTTTGTGCCAGGGACAGCCTGATCGGTTGAGAGACGTTGGGCATGAATGCCCACAGGTCATGTTCCTTCAGCAACAGGATTTGCCCACGCTCCGAAGGGGGCTCAATGGTGCTGACGATAGTCTGGTCGCGCCCTTTGGAGAGCAGTTGGTATTTGCGTGTTTCCCGGCTGCCATCCACGTTGAAGTTGGTGATGGTGACATCCGCTTGAAAGTCGGTTTGCGGAAATCTGATGTTATCGGCGAGCTGGACAATTTCATCGGGCGAAGGGGCGTCTTTTGACCAGGCGGCCGAAAAGGGTGTAAGCGACAGGAATATCAGGCCGGGGAAGAAAATTGCTGCTTTGAATGTGGCAAAGTTCATAACCGTGCTCCGTATCAATACTTTAGGGGCATCGTATCGGGGATGACAGTGGACGTTGTAGTGCTGGAAAACATTGTCAAAGAGTATTCTTTGGGCACTCACAAGGTGCGTGCGCTCAATGGTATCAATTTAACCGTTTCATTGGGCGAATATCTGGCGCTCGCCGGGCCGTCCGGGAGTGGCAAATCCACATTGCTGAATTTGATGGGGTGTATAGATTCACCTTCTGAGGGCCGGGTGCTGGTTGACGGCGAGCTGGTGTCAGACAAAAGCCCCGATCAGCTTGCTGATCTGCGCGGGCGAACTATCGGCTTTATATTTCAGACCTTTAATCTGCTGCCCGTGTTGTCCGCCGCGGAGAATGTAGAATACCCTTTGCTGAATCACAAGGATGTGGGCAAGCGCGAGCGGCGCGAGCGGGCCAGATACTACCTTAAGGTCGTGGGCCTGGAACAATTTGTTGATCGCCGTCCCGCTGAGCTGAGTGGGGGCCAGCGCCAACGCGTCGCCATTGCCCGTGCTTTGGCGGTGCACCCCAAGATTGTGCTGGCGGACGAGCCCACGGCCAATCTGGATCACAAAACCGGAAACGGTATTCTTACCCTGATGAAGGCACTGAACAAGGAGTATAACACCACTTTCATTTTCTCCACCCACGACCCCAAAGTGATAGAAATGGCTGATCGTGTCGTCCGGATCAGCGATGGGCAGTTGGTGGAGTAGCCCTTGTCGGTGGCGTCAGTCCGTTGCGGATGCGCCGGCCTTGAACACCTTCCACAGCCTGATTTCGGTGCCTCCAAACCGGTCCCGATGCAAAATGTCTTGCCGTCCGGGCACGGTGTTTTTGTCGTAGTGGCCATTGCTGCCGCGTGTGAATCGTCGGGTGTGGAAGTCCAACGGATCGGGCACGAGGTATTCACTCACGCCGACGCCGGCCAGAAGCGGGCCACTGGCCGTTTCGCACTGATACGGTGCAGTGGCCCCAGGTATAATATAGCAATTCAGTAAGGTGCCAGGCCGGACTGATGAATGCAGGTGACGAGTCAGCACGACACTTTATGTGATCGAAACCTGGGCTTGTAGCCGTGGGAGCGGCGCCCCCGCCGCGATGTTATGGCCCGGCCGGACCGTGTGCGGTGTGCTGGATTGTTGCTGAATGCTTTATTTTTCTGCCCACAACCCGAAAACAAGGGAGAGTGTGTGGTGCAGTTGCCTGCGGTAGCGGTGATTCGGGTCAGCGGCGCGGGAAGCGCCAAGGAGCGTGGCGAGTGGGTCGTTATTGGGGTGTTCGGATAGTGGCGGTGGTGTTGGGTGTGCTGGCCGTGGCGGTGGAGTCGCAGGCCGATTTCGCCGTCCAGGTGGGTGCTTACAGCCGCAACAGCCATTTTTTCCGTGCCCAGGACACCCTGGCCCAGGCGGGTTTCCCGATATTGCTGCAGGAGATTCAGGGTGCCGGCGGGCGGCGTCTGACGCGCCTGATGGTGGGGCCCTATCCTACATACCGGGATGCGAAAGCCCTTCTGCCCCGCCTGGAGCGCCTGGGGTACGCCGGCTTCATCCGCAAGGTGGCGCCCTCGGCGCGGCCCTGGGTGCCCAAAACGCCGCGGGTCAATAAGCCCAAGCGCAGGCCGGCACCGCCACCACCACCGGTGTCCCAGCCGCCAAAACCTGTGGTACGGCCCCCGGTGTCCCAGCCTGAACCCCCGGCGCCTGCGCGCCAGCCAGCGCCTGCGCCAGCAACGCCGCCGCCCCCGCAGCTCAATGAATTGCCCTTGGAGCCACCGCCTCCGCCGGAGCTGGATGATCTGTCCGGCCCGGTTTTTCCCGCGCCGCTGGAGTCGGACACCATCGATCTGCTGCTGGGGCTCAGCGCCGCCGCCCAGCCGCCGCCGGTGACCGGCTTTTATCAGACTGATCTGGCTTACACCCTCCCCCGGCCGTCCCATTTGTCCAAATTCCGTCATTTGCTGGAATTGAGCAAGCGCGGCCGCTGGGGGCGGCGCACGGCCTGGAAGGTGAGCGGCCGGGCCAGTTATGATCTGGCCTTTGCGCTGGACGACTACTACCCCGGCGCCGTGGCCGAAGACCAGCGCAGCCATCTGTCGCTGCGCGAAACTTATCTCGACGTGCCGGCAGGGGCTTGGGATTTCCGGCTCGGCCGGCAGCACATTGTGTGGGGCGAAATGGTCGGGCTGTTTTTTGCCGACGTGGTGTCGGCCAGGGACATGCGCGAATTTGTGCTGCAGGATTTCAGCCTGCTCCGTATTCCCCAGTGGGCGGCGCGGGGGGAGTATTTCAAAGGGGATTTCCACGCCGAGGCGATTTTGATTCCCTACCCCAGCTATGACGAAATCGGCGCGCCCGGCGCGGAGTTCTACCCCTGGCCACCGCCGCCCCCGGAAGGCTACGGCTTGCGCATCGAAGATGAGCGCAAGCCGGCGGGTGATGCGGCCCAGGTCGGTTACGGGCTGCGCCTCTCTTATCTTCATTCCGGCTGGGATACAGCCGTTTTTTTTTATAGCAGCATGGATGCCCAGCCCTACTTCCCCCGGAGCATCGAGTCCGGGCCCGTGCCCACGGTGGTGTACCGTCCCGATCACGACCGCATTTTCCAGCTGGGGACTACGGTGGCCAAGGACTTTGAGCCCTGGCTGCTGCGGCTGGAGGCGGTCTACACCAAAGACCGCTGGTACAGTGTGACCCGCGCCGCCGACGCGGACGGGGTGGTGCGGCAGGACAGTGTCGACTACGCCCTCGGCATGGAAAGAAGCTTTGACGATCTGCGCTTGAATGTGCAGTTGTTTCAACGCTGGTTTCCCAGCCATGACGAGGACATTCTGCTGGACGCCATGGAGACGGGATACAGCCTTTATCTCAGTAACAAGTTCATGCGCGGGGAACTGGAGCCGCAACTGCTCATTATCGGCAGTCTTAACCGGGATGACTGGCTGTATCGCCCCAAAGTGGTCTGGCTGCCCAACGGGAACTGGCAGATTGTGTTCGGGGTGGATGTGCTGGACGGGTCGCCCCGGGGCGTGTTTGGCCGCTTTAACGACAGCGACCGGGTTTATACCGAGTGGCGCTATATGTTTTGATCCTGTCGGCGACGTGAGTTGCTTTGCGTTGACTCCCCCTTGTGTATCAGTTTTTCCAACGGCATGCGTAACGACCGGGCCCGTATTGGCGCGCCATGTCCGATTCTTCCCATGAAAACCATCCGGTTGCGCGCCCCATCGCCGAAAACACGGGCCAGCAGGGTGTCCACATCGGCCGCTTTGTTCAGGGCTATTGGGTCTTCACAGAAATCCAGTTTGCTCCGGGCGTAATCGGCGAATATCAAGGGTGTCATCTCAGGCTGTATTTGCAAGCCCAGACTCGTGGCTGTCAGCCATAAACGCTGCATCGCCCGTCCGGCGGCAATGTGGTCGTTGATGGTGACAGGCGGTGTGGCCGCAAGGATGGCAAAGTGAGCAGAGCAGAGCAGCGCCGGGATGACGTCCAGCTCCAGTCTTGGTAACAAGGTGCCGCCCAGGTAGCGGTTCATGAATTCGACGCGTTTCCACTTTTTCATCGTCCAGCGCATCAACGGCAGGCTCAGCGGGTTCAAGCCCACTGCCTGATCAGGGATCCGGTCGTGGCTGGTGCGGCTGCCCCACTCGATCACGCGCCGGTGCACTGCGTAGGCTTGGGGAATGGTAAGCCGAATGGAAGAATTGACGAACAAGAGCTGGGCGACCCGGGCTTTCTCCGTCGCGCTGCCCAGCAGCACAAGCGAATAATTTCTAGGTAGCGCGGCTTGCAGTCTGGCGCGATGTTTCATAATCAGGCGCCTGGGTTTCATGGGGCGGCGTTGGGTGCTTCGCTTCGTGATGAAGCGCGCCAGGGGGTCAGCCGGAAGCGTTGGCTCAGGTGTGAACCGGACGTCGATGCGAGGCATGTGCTCCGGGCTGCCGGCATCGCGTTCGCTTTCCATGGACCAGCCAAATGTGCTTGCGGCAACAGCCATGGTTTCCAGCAGCGCACCCAGGGACAGTTGGCTGGCATGGCCTTGCAGATCATAGACGCAGTCGTCGCGGGTGTCGAAGCCGTGGACGATCAGGTGTGTGCTGTCCAATATTTCGAATCGCCACGGTTGTGTATTGTCCCCGCTGGGTGCCCAGCGGGCCAAGTCCAATATCTGTTCCAGAATGCTTTGCCGCACAATATCTTCCTCGTGAGCTGCCGAATCCGGCAATTGAAACGCCGGGTCAATGTCGCGGCACAGGGAGGTGCCGAATCAATAGTGCTCTTTAGTGCGCCGATCCGAAGCGCCGCCGGGCGATGGCCAGTGCCAGCCGCTGTAATGGATGGCGGTTGCCGCCGGGCCGCCAGGTGATGCGCATCTTGTTGCGGTAGGCGTCGAAATGCAGGCCCCGCGGCGCGGCAATGAGCGGACCGCGCCCCAGCAGCACTTTGAGCACCTGCGTGGCGGCGAGGCCGGCGCACAGTTCACAGGCCATGGCGGTGGAAGGGCCGCGGTGGCCGGCGAGGTCGACGGTGGAAGGGTCCACCAAATAGCCCGTTTGCAGCATGGCCGGTGACAGGCCCAGAAGAAAGCACAGCAGCTGTTCCTCTTCCGGGCGTCCGTCGAGTTGGAAATAGTCCTCGAAATTCATGGCATCCGGCAGAAAGGTGAGCATGGCGGCCCCCATGCCCAGGGGGGCCGCCGTGACAGCGGGAATGCGTTTTGCGGCGCAGGCGCCAAACACGGCGCGCCGCGCCGCAAGGGCGAAAAAATCCAGTCCGTCCAGATACACATCCGCCCCGTCCAAAAAGGTGTCGAGATTGCTTACAGTGACACCCTCGGGAAAGCGTTGGATGTCCAGTTCCGGGTTGATGCTCAAGGCTTGTTCTGCCAGTACATCGACCTTGGGTCTGCCCAGCGACGGTATGGAAGCGCCCGCCTGGCGGTTGAAGTTGGCGAGTTCAAAGGTATCGAAATCGGCGATGCGGAAATGGCCGATACCCATGCGCGTCAGGGTCAACAAGTGGCTGCCCCCAACCCCCCCCATTCCGGCGATGGCCACACACCGGTGGCGCAGGGTCTGCTGTTCTTTTTTGGTTACCCAGCCGATATTCCTGGAGAAGGCGCTGGGGTAGGCGAAGGGTTCGTCCATGATGGGCATGTCCTGAAAATGTGGAGGCTGTGTTGCCCGCCCCCGCCTGCCCGAGGTTCAGGGAGGGCGGCGGCGCATTGTCAAGTTATGTGAATTTGTGAGATTTGTCACTGAAACGCTGCGCGGGACGCGTACTATGACACGTATTATCAATCCTAGAAAAAACAGGGGCGTATAAGCAAGCCCGGGGGCCGGCCGAGGAGATGTCCGATGGACGCGATGGTGGAGAGTTTTAACGAATATTTCGAGGTGGTCCCCGCTGACGACGAGGCCGGCATTCGCCAGGCCCTGCATCTGCGCTACCAAGTGTATTGCCTGGAGACGGGCTTTGAACCCAAGGAGGCCTTTCGTGAAGGCCTGGAGCGGGATGAGTTCGATGTGCGGGCCGTCCATAGCTTGTTGATTCACAAATCGTCGGGCCTGGTGGCCGGCACGGTGCGCTTGGTGCTGCCGGACCCGGCCTGCCCGGGCACCCCGTTCCCGGTGGAGAAACACTGCGGGGAGGGTCTGCCGCGTCCCCTGCCCGAGGCCGAGCGCCGGTGGATGGCGGAGATTTCGCGGTTTTGTGTGTCCCGGGAATTCAAGCGCCGGCTGGCTGAACCCAATACCCAGTGGGGCGCTCCGACACTGGCGGCGAACGCGTCAGCCGGGCCGGAGCGGCGCCTGATTCCCCACATCACCGTTGGCTTGTTCGCCGCCATTGTGCGAATGAGTGCGACGCACGGGGTTCGCTATTGGTACGCCGTGATGGAGCCCTCCCTGCTCCGGTTTTTGAACCGCTTTGGGATCGCGTTTCAGGCCCTGGGTCCGCCTGTTTCCTACCGCGGCTGGCGCCAGCCTTGTTTCGCCGTCGCGGATGAGGTGCTTGGGGCCATGGCGAAGGAAAGTCCCGCGGTGTGGCGGCTCATTACTGAAAAGGGCACGCTGTGGCCGGCCGGACAGCCGGGGCCCGCGCAGCCCTTTGCGGCGGAACCCAGGCCTCCGCGGGCAGGGCGGGGCGGCTGAGCGGGGCGGCACGGGTTGGTGGCAGGCTGTGCAACCGAAGTGGCTGGGGCGGGAGGGTCATTCCCGCTGCTGCCGGGATATCAAGAGCGGGAATAATAATTGCATCATATTCTCCCTGTCCGCAGATTAAGCATGACGCTAGTAGGGGTGTCCTGTATAATTCCATGAATCTAAAGGCCGCTTTAAATTGGCCTGATCGTGTCCGATACCTTGGCTGGGAGAGATGGTAAGCCAAGTCAACCGAGATTCGCGTGCTGTGAAAAAAACAACTGGATTGTCCAAAGGGGTGTTATTGGGTTTGTGTGCGCTGGGCCTGACGGCCTGCGCGTCGAAGTTTCCGCCGCTGCCTCCCGCCCTGGGGATTCCCCCTTCCACCTCAGACCCGCAGGAATACACTTATTTGGTGGGCCCCGGAGATTCGCTGAACATATTCGTCTGGCGCAACCCGGAAGTGTCGCAGAGCGTTTCGGTGCGTCCGGACGGAAAGATCACCACACCCCTGGTTGAGGATTTGTCTGTAAGCGGCAAGACGCCCACACAGGTGGCGCGGGACATCGAGGTTGAACTGTCGAAGTACATCAAAGATCCCATAGTTACAGTGATCATGGGTGGATTCGCCGGGCCTTACAGCGAGCAGGTTCGCGTCGTCGGTGAAGCCGCCCGCCCGCAGGCCTTGCCTTACCGCCAGTATATGACCCTGCTGGATGTGATGATTGCCGTAGGCGGCTTGACTGACTTCGCCGACGGCAACGGCGCGAGCATCGTCCGCTTTGTGAACGGTGAGCGGAAGCAATACGGCATCCGCATCGACGATCTGCTCAAAGACGGTGATATAGACGCGAACGTCGATATTCTCCCCGGTGATACGCTGATCATCCCCGAAGCGTGGTTTTAGCCGGATTTAGGTAAACACGAAATGAACGAAATTCTTGGGCAGATCATTGACTATATCCGCGGCACCTGGCGCTACCGCTGGTTCATGTTTTTGGCGGCATGGCCGATTTGCATCGGGGGCTGGGTGTATGTTCAAACATTGCCTGACCAGTACACAGCCTCGGCGCGCGTTTATGTAGACACGTCCACCATGCTTCGCCCGCTGCTGAGTGGGTTGACCGTACGGTCCAATGTCCAGTCTGAGCTTTCCCTGATGACCCGCACCTTGTTCAGCCGGCCGAGCCTGGAAAAGATCGCGCGTATGACTGATCTCGATCTGAAGGCCAAAACGCCGGAACAGATGGACAGCCTGCTCAACGGATTGGCAGGCAAGATCAAACTCAGTCGCACGAACAGAGACAGTCTTTATCGTATTTCTTATCAGGACAGCGATCCGGATTTGGCCAAGCGCCTGGTCCAGGCCGTATTGACCTTGTTTGTGGAAGGGGCGCTGGGTGAAAGCCGCAAGGACTCTGATACCGCCCAACGGTTTCTGGATCAACAAATCGAAGAGTATGAGGCGCGCTTGGTTGCTGCCGAAAACCGCCTGAAGGAGTTCAAGCGGAAAAACCTCGGTCGCATGCCCAAAGACGGGGGGAGTTACTACAGCAGCTTGCAGGCGGCGATGGGGCGGCTGGAGCAGGCCCGGCTGGAGTTGCGCGAAGCCCAAAACCGGCGCGATGAACTTGCGCGGCAGATAAGGGAAGGGAAGTTTGCCGCGGCGCCAGGCGGTCCGGTGGGCGGGCCGGGCAGTCTGACTCCGGAGCTGGATGCCCGGATATTGAATTTGCAAAAGCGTCTGGACGAGTTATTGCTTGGCTACACGGAACAGCATCCCGACGTCATTCTGACCCGGCGGACCATTGAAGATCTTGAAAAACAGCGCCAAAAGGTGTTGGAGGGCCGGCAAGCCTCAGCAGGGGATGAGGGGACAAGGGGGGCATCCAACCTTATCAAATCCCAGCTGCAGGTCGCTTTGAGCGAAGCCGAAGCGACCGTGGCATCGTTGAGAGTCAGGGTGCGGGAGTACAAAGGGCGGGTTGACGAACTCAAGCGCCTGGTCAATGTGATTCCGGAAGTGGAGGTACAGCTCAAGCAGCTGAACCGGGACTACAACGTCACCAAAAGCAAGTATGAGGAATTGCTGGTGCGGCGCGAGAAGGCGGCCATGTCCGAGAAGCTGGAGCAGAGCCCCGACGCGGTCAAGTTCCGCGTTGTTGATCCCCCCTAT
>DRLM01000106.1 GCA_011375345.1 Gammaproteobacteria bacterium | reverse complement strand
GTCGGGCCGCCGCATTGATTTCGACTTGAAGAACACCCTGGCGGCCCAAGCGGTTTATTTCTGTGAACGCCGGGGGGAGGGTGATTACCTTGAGTTGGGAAGCGTGAATTTCATGTCGCGCCTCAAGGAGGCCGCCGCCGAACAAATCCTTATCTACCTGCACGGGTTTTCCAATCTGCCGGAAAAGCATATTTTCCCCGATGTGCAGAGGCTGCAGGCCTTGTTTGATTACGCCCAGCCCGGCCTGGTGGAAGTGGTGCCCCTGATCTGGCCCTGCGACGATGATTTCGGCATCATCAAGGACTACTGGGATGATCAAAAAGCCGCCGATGCCAGCGCTTACGCCTTTTCCCGGGTGATGGAGAAGTTCTTGGGCTGGCGCGGCCGTCCCGAAAACGAAATGGCGCCCTGCCTCAAGCGGATCAACATCCTGGCCCACTCCATGGGCAACCGGGTGTTGCGGGAGACCCTCAACGTTTGGGGCCGTTACGACCGTGGTGGCGTGGTGCCGCTGTTGTTCCGCAATGTTTTCATGGTGGCCGCGGACATCGTCAATGAATCCCTGCAGCGCGGCGGTCATGGCGCCTACATCACCATGAGCGCCCGCAACGTGGCGGTCTACTACGCTTCCGATGACCTGGCTTTGCGCGCCAGCAAGGTGAGCAATCTGAAAAACAAGGTGGCGTCCCGCCGTCTGGGTCATACCGGCCCTGAAGACATGCGGACAGTGCCCCGCAACGTCTATGCTATCGACTGCGATGAGGTCAACACCAAATACGATTCCCTGGTGGGCCATACTTACTTTTACACCGATGAATCGGGCCGCGCGCCCGGGGTGGTGTTCCAGCATATCTTTGATGCCGTGCGGAGCGGCCGGGTTAATGTTGACGATCCTGACCGGCGCACCCATATCCTGCGCTGACAGCAGGGCGCCGTGGAAAAGGTGCTAACGTGTCGAGAATGACTTCCAGCCGTCCCTATCTTATCCGCGCCCTGTACGAATGGATTACGGACAACGGTCTGACGCCTTACATCCTGGTGGACGCGGGGGTGGAGGCGGTGGTGGTGCCCCGCCAGTTCGTGCGCGACGGGCAGATTGTGCTCAACATCAGCCCCAGCGCCGTGCAGGCTCTGGAACTCACCAATGAGCACGTGGCCTTCAACGCGCGTTTCAGTGGCCAGGCCATGGCCGTGCATGTGCCCGCCGCGGCGGTGCTCGCCATCTACGCCCGGGAAAACGGTGAGGGCATGATGTTTCGCGGCGAAGGCGATGCGGGTCCGCCGGAGCCGCCCGGCGACCAGCCGCCCAAATCGGGCAGGCCCAGGCTCAAAGTGGTGCAATAAGCCGGCTGCCCCCGGCGGGGAAGGAGAGTCAGATGGCGGGAACAGACGGCTACATCCGCTGGTTTGAAACACTCACCCTCCAGGATGTGGCCCTGGTCGGTGGCAAAAACGCGTCCCTGGGTGAAATGTACCGGGCGCTGCGCGGCCAGGGTGTGCCCGTGCCCAACGGTTTCGCCATTACCGCCGAGGCGTACTGGTATGTTTTGAAACAGGCCGGGGCCTTGCCTGCGCTGCGCGAGACACTGGACGGCCTGCGGCCCGATGACATCAGCGATCTGGCCCGGCGCGCGGCCCGGGCGCGGGACATGGTCTACCGCGCCGGCATTCCCGACGATCTGGCCGCGGAAATTCAAGCCGCGTACGAGACGCTTCAGGCCGAGTACGGCGAGGAGGTCAGTCTTGCCGTGCGCTCCTCCGCCACCGCCGAAGATCTGCCCACCGCCAGTTTCGCCGGACAGCAGGAAACCTATCTCAACATCCAGGGTGCCAATGCCCTGCTGGTGGCGGTGCGTTGCTGTCTGGCCTCCTTGTTCACCGACCGCGCCATCCACTACCGCATGGAACGGGGCTTTGACCATTTCAAAGTCGCCCTGTCCGTGGGGGTGATGAAAATGGTGCGCTCCGACCTCAGTGCCTCCGGCGTGATGTTTTCCCTGGACACCGAGACCGGCTTCCCCGACGTGGTGTTCATCACCGCTTCCTGGGGGCTGGGGGAAAACGTGGTTCAGGGGGCGGTGGATCCGGACGAGTTTTACGTGCACAAGCCCACCTACGAGCGTGGCTACCGGGCCGTACTGCGGCGCAAGCTGGGGGCCAAGAAAATCAAAATGGTCTACGGCAGCGGCAGCGGCATGGAAACCACCCGCAACCTGCCCACGTCCCGCGCCGAGCGTGAGCGCTATTGCCTCGGCGACGACGACGTGCTCAAACTGGCCGGCTACGCCATCAAAGTGGAGCAGCACTACGGCCGGCCCATGGACATGGAATGGGCCAGGGACGGCCTGGACGGCGAGATCTACCTGATACAGGCCCGGCCGGAAACCGTGGCCTCCCAGCGCCGCCACAATGAACTGGAAGAATACCTCCTCAGCGGCCCGGGCAAAGTGCTGGTGCGGGGCCGCGCGGTGGGAACGAAAATCGCCGCCGGCCGCGTGCGCCGCATCGCCGATGTCAGCGAACTGCCCCGTTTCCAGGCCGGCGAGGTGTTGGTGGCGGACATCACCACGCCGGACTGGGAACCGGTGATGAAACAGGCTGCCGCCATCGTCACCAACCGGGGCGGCCGCACCTGCCACGCCGCCATCGTTGCCCGCGAGCTGGGTATTCCTGCCGTGGTGGGCGCCGCCGAGGCCACCGAATTGTTGAGCGACGGCCTGGAAGTCACCGTCTCCTGCGCCGAAGGGGACGAAGGGCGGGTCTACGAGGGCCGCGTGCCCTTCGAGGTGCGCCGCACCGATCTCACCAGGCTGGCGCGTCCGGCCACGGAAATCATGGTCAACCTGGGCAATCCGGAGCTGGCTTTTCAAACCGCCCTGCTCCCCTGTGACGGCGTGGGTCTGGCGCGGATGGAATTCATCATCAACCAGCACATCAAAGCCCACCCCATGGCCCTGCTCTATCCCGACAAGGTGCGTGACCCGGCCCAGCGTGACGCCCTGGC
>DRLM01000105.1 GCA_011375345.1 Gammaproteobacteria bacterium | reverse complement strand
ACCTGTTTGATTGCCGCCCGCGAAATACGGGCGCCATTGTGCGAAATGGCTGGTATTTCGCGGGCTCGCATTGACTTGCGCCAATGGCGGCACATCCCTGTGCCGCGCTATTAACCCGACAATCCTAATTGCCGGGTTAATAGTACGTGGTCGGTCCAATGCGATTTTTTCGAAAATGGTCAGGCTCAAAGTTTGTGGGGTTGAGTAAAGGCCGGCCGGGATATTGAGTCGCTTCTTGATGATGGCGACCAGGGCGATGGCGCCCCGGCGCCCTTCGTTTTTCCCGGTTGGCCCATTACACTGTCGCCATTTGCGTGCTCTGGCACCGCTGATGTCTTCACCTTTGGATCAAGCCCTCGCAACCTTGAACGGCGTCGGGCCGCGCTTGTCCGGGCGCCTGGCGCGTCTGGGTTTGCAGCGCGTGCGGGATTTGTTGTTTCATCTGCCCCTGCGTTATCAGGACCGCACCCGCCTCACGCCTCTGGGGGCGCTGCGTGCCGGGGGTGAAGTGTTGGTGCAGGGGGAAGTGCTGTACGCCGATGTCACCGGCGGCCGCCGTCCCGCGCTGGTGACGCGCCTGGCCGATGGCACGGGCCTGTTGGATTTGCGTTTCTTTCACTACTCCGCCGGCCTCAGAGACTTCTATTCCCGCGGCCGGCATGTTCGTTGTTTTGGCGAGCTGCGCCCCGGCCCCGGCGGGCTGGAAATGGTGCACCCGGAGTGCCGCGCCGTGGATCCGGAGGCGCCCGCTCCTCTGGACGACTGCCTGACCGCGGTGTACCCCACCACCGAAGGCCTGCATCAAAACCGGTTGCGCGGTCTGGTGGCGCAAGCGCTGCGTTGGGTGGACGAGGGTGCCCTGGCGGACTTGCTTCCCGCCGGTCTGTCCGTCACCCGCCACCTGCCCAGTCTGCCGGATGCCCTGCACTACGTTCACGCGCCGCCGCCCGATGCGCCCCTGCACCTGTTGACGGCGGGTTGCCACCCCGCCCAGCAACGGCTGGCCTTCGAAGAGTTGCTGGCCCAGCATTTCAGTCTGCGCCGGCTGCGTGAGCGCGCCACGCGGCGGGAGGCGCCCTCCTTGCGGTCGCCCGGTGCATTGCAGGCCGAATTTGAGCGGCGGCTGCCCTTCGCCCTCACCGGGGCGCAGCGCCGCGTGATCGCCGACATCTGCGCCGATCTGCGAAAGCCCAGCCCCATGCAACGCCTGGTGCAGGGGGATGTTGGCTCTGGCAAAACCGTGGTGGCCGCCGCGGCCGTGTTGCAGGCAGTGGAAGCGGGTTTCCAGGCGGCGGTGATGGCACCCACCGAATTGCTGGCGGAGCAGCATTTGCGCAATTTCAGCGCCTGGCTGACGCCGCTGGGTTTGTCGGTGGCTGGGCTGGTGGGCAAGCTGGGCGCCAAAGCCCGCCGTGAGCTGGGCGCGGCGCTGGCGGTGGGTGAGCTGTCGGTGGTGGTGGGCACCCACGCCCTGTTTCAGGACGGGGTCGAGTTCGCTGCCCTGGGCCTGGTGGTGATCGACGAGCAACACCGCTTCGGTGTCCACCAGCGCCTGGCGCTGTGGGAAAAAGGCCGCGGTGCTCACGGTTATCCCCATCAACTGGTGATGACCGCCACCCCCATTCCCCGCACTCTGGCCATGACCGCCTACGCTGATCTGGACCACTCCGCCATCGACGAACTCCCCCCCGGCCGCACCCCGGTGGAGACCGTGGCCGTGCCTGACAGCCGCCGCATCGAGGTGATCGAACGGGTGCGCGCCGCTTGCGCCGGCGGCCGCCAGGCCTATTGGGTGTGCCCGCTGGTCGAGGAGTCCGAAGCCCTGCAGTGCCAGGCGGCGCAGGACACCGCCGCCGCCCTGCGCCAGGCACTGCCGGAACTGCGGGTGGGGCTGGTTCACGGCCGCCTCAAAGGGGAGGAAAAAGAGGTCGTGATGCAGGCCTTCAAAAGGGGCGATATCGACTTGCTGGTGGCCACCACCGTCATCGAAGTGGGGGTGGATGTGCCCAAGGCCAGCCTGATGGTGATCGACAATGCCGAGCGACTGGGGTTGGCCCAGCTCCACCAGCTGCGTGGCCGCGTGGGCCGGGGCAGCGAGAAAAGCGTGTGCGTGTTGGTGTATCATCCCCCCCTCTCCCGGCAAGGGCGCGCGCGCCTGGGCGCCCTGCGCGACACCCATGACGGCTTCGAAATCGCCCGCCGCGATTTGGAACTGCGCGGTCCCGGCGAGGTGCTGGGTGCGCGTCAAAGCGGCTTGTTGCGCCTGCGCATCGCGGACGTGGTGCGTGACCAGGACTTGCTCCCGGCGGTGGAAGCCGCGGCCCGCGAAATGAAGGCCAGTGCACCCGAGCGCATCGAGCTTTTGATCCAGCGCTGGGTGGGGGATGAGGCTTTGCAGCTGGGGGACGTGTAGTGACGATAAGTGACGCGCGGCGTCAGGTTCCAGCTGCCAACAAACATTGGCCCGAACAAGACATGCTTGCTGAAAAAATAAAACAACGCCAAAGCGGTATCGTCCTGTACGGCATGGTGCCGCCGAAAAAGGGCACGGCGCCGGAAAAGCTCGAGGATATTGCCGCGCGCCAGCTCCGGCGGCTGCAATCTTTGAGCATAGACGGCCTGGTGCTGTACGACATCCAGGATGAGAAATCGAGAACCAAAGAGGAACGACCGTTTCCTTTCATCGAAACTTTGGATTCCTTTTCCTATGCCCAGGAATTTTTGGCGTCCCTCGCCGTTCCGAAAATCATCTATCGCGCGGTGGGGAAATACAGCCGTCCGGCATTGTCGGGCTTTCTCAACAGCATACAGCGGACCGGTGACCTGACGGTTTTCGTCGGCGCTTCGTCCAAGTCGCAATGCGTCACCCTGTCCATCAGCGATGCATACAAACTAAAACAAGAACTCGGCAATGACGTATTGCTGGGCGGCGTGACGATTCCGGAACGGCATGTGGTGAAGCGGGACGAGCATGTCAGAGTGTTCAACAAAATCGCCCGGGGCTGTTCTTTTTTTATTTCCCAGGGGGTGTACGACGTCAACGCGTCGAAAGATTTCCTGTCCGACTACTATTACCATGGGCAGAAGCACAACATTCCGCTGGTGCCCATTATATTCACCCTGACACCGTGCGGCTCGGTCAAAACTTTGCGGTTTATGAAATGGTTGGGGATCAGCATTCCCAGGTGGCTGGAAAACGAATTGGTGCATTCAAAGGACATTTTGCAGCAATCGGTCAGCTTCTCCGCCCAAAACTGGGCCGAGTTAAAAGAGTTTGCGGACGAGAAAAACATTCCCGTCGGCTGCAATATTGAGAGCGTGGCCGTGAGAAAGGTGGAAGTGGAAGCGTCGCTTGAGTTGCTGAAAAAGGTCAGCGGTGTTGCCCTGAAGTGACCACGCTTTCAAAAATCAAACCGCCTCATTGGCGCGGTGAGCCGCTGTGGCGGTCCGCGGACCAATGGCCGCGCAGCATGGCGACTCCGGCCTTGTGGGACTGGTTGTTGGACGCAACATCGCTGACCCGGCGCCTGCAGCATGCCTGCAGCGGCCGCTTTCACGTGCAGGTGCTCCGGCAGTTGCGCCGCCGTCCCGCCTGGAGCGAAGCCCGCGTGCTGGGCATGCGGCGCGGTGAATGCGGCGTGGTGCGGGAAGTGCGCCTGCACTGCAACGATGCACCGTGGGTGTTTGCCCGCACGGTTATCCCCGCCAGTACCTTGAGCGGTGTGCGGCGGCGGCTGGTGCGTTTGGGCAGCCGGCCTTTGGGTGCGGCCCTGTTTGCGCAACGCTCCATGCGGCGGGGACAGGTGCAGGTGGCGCGCCTCATACCGGGCCAGACCATGTTTGAACATGCTGTCCAGGGCTTGGCGCAACGGCCGGATTGTATCTGGGGCCGGCGCTCTGTGTTTTGGATCAAGGGCCGGCCGTTGCTGGTGAGTGAGATCTTTTTGCCGGCGCTGGTGGAACGTCGTGTATAACTTCAATGGAAGTCGAATGGGACCCGAAAAAAAGCCAGGGCCAGCGGGAAGAAACACGGGTTTCATTGCACGCAGTGGCAACGGTGTTTGGTGGCCCCATGGCGGTGACGTTTGACGATCCGGATCATTCCATTGATGAGGCGGGGCTGATTGCTTTCAGTGCGCCGAGGTTCAAGTGTTTGTTGGTGGTTGGCACGCTGGGCGAGGCGAACGGTTTTGCATCATCCGTGCATGTTTGATGACTATTATTAACCCGGCAATCAAACAGGTCGTCCTGACCTGTTTGATTGCCGGGTCAATAAGTACGAGGGACCGATTTATGAAGAAGGGTAAAGGGCAGGCTGGGTTGAGGCGGGAATACGGCAGGGAGGACTTGGGCAAGGCCAGTCGCGGGAAATGTCATGAGGCCTGCAACAACTCCCATAAGCTGGTGTTGGTGGAGCGTGAGGTAGCGAAAGCATTTCCCGATGCGAACGCAGTCAACGAAGCGTTGAAACCGCTGATTAAAGTGGCCAGTGCTGCCACAGGTTACAAATAGTTCGTTTGGCGTCCGGCCGTTTTTATGACCCTTGACCGCCTCCACCAATATGCTCTCCTGATGCGGCTGGACAGGCCCATCGGGATTTTCCTGTTGCTGTGGCCCGCGCTGTGGGCCTTGTGGGTGGCGGCGGAAGGGGTGCCCGATCTTTGGGTGTTGACGGTGTTCGTGCTGGGGGTGGTGCTGATGCGCTCGGCCGGTTGTGTGATCAATGATTACGCCGACCGCAACATCGACCCCCACGTGGCCCGCACCAAAAACCGGCCGTTGGCCGCCGGCCGGGTGTGCCCCAAAGAAGCGCTGCTGTTGTTCGTGGCGCTGTGTCTGACCGCCTTCGCCCTGGTACTCACCCTCAACGCCTACACCATCGCGCTGTCTTTCGGCGGCGCCGCGCTGGCCGCGGTGTATCCTTTCACCAAACGCTACACGCATTTTCCTCAAGTCGTATTGGGCACGGCCTTCGCCTGGGCGGTGCCCATGGCCTTCGCGGCCCAGGCCGGTGCGGTGCCAGGAGTGGCCTGGTGGTTGTTCTTTGCCACCGTGGTGTGGGCCACGGCCTACGACACCATGTACGCCATGGTGGACCGGCCGGATGATGTGAAAATCGGGGTGAAATCCACGGCCGTTTTGTTTGGTGACGCTGATCTCGGCATCATCGCCCTGCTGCAACTGTTGGTGTTGTTGGTGCTGCTCCTGGTGGGCAGCCTGCTGGAGTTGGGCGGGTTTTACTACGCCGGTGTGTTCGCTGCGGCGCTGCTGGCGGGTTATCAACAGCGCCTGATCCGTGGCCGCGAAAGGCCGGCATGCTTCAAGGCATTTTTGAACAACAACTGGTTCGGCGCCGCCGTTTTTTTGGGCCTGGCGTGCCACTACGCGCTGGCCGGACGTTGAGAGGTGACAATGGCTGAGTTGGGGGTGCCGTTTGCGGCCATTCTTGGAGGTTTTGTGATGCTGGCCTGGAGTGCGGACCGCATGGTGTTCGGTGCGTCTGCCACAGCGCGCAACTTTGGCGTCAGCCCCTTGATCATCGGTTTGACCATCGTCGGCTTCGGCACCTCCGCGCCGGAGATGCTGGTGTCCGCGGTGGCGGCCTTTGAGGGCAACCCCGGCCTGGGAATCGGCAATGCCCTGGGTTCCAACATCACCAATATCGGCATGGTCCTGGGGGTGACCGCGCTGGTAGTGCCGCTGACGGTGACGTCGCGGGTGCTGAAGCGCGAGTTGCCCCTGCTGTTGGTCATTATGCTGGCGACGCTGTCGCTGATGCTGGACGGCGGTCTCAGCCGCTGGGACGGTGCGATGCTGATGCTGGGGCTGGTGGCAATATTGATCTGGCTGGTGCGTCTGGCGCGGCGCCCCGATGGCGCCGACCCCATGGCCATGGAATACGAGGCGGAAATCCCCGAACACGTGCCTACCGGGCGTGCCCTGGTGTGGTTGCTGGCGGGCATTGTGTTGCTGTTGCTGAGTTCCCAGGTCTTGGTCTGGGGCGCGGTGGAGGTGGCGGAATATTTCGGCGTCAGCGATCTGGTCATCGGGCTCACCGTCATTGCAATTGGTACCAGCCTGCCGGAGCTGTCCGCCTCCATTGCCAGCGCCCTCAAAGGTGAGCACGACATTGCCATTGGCAATGTGATCGGGTCCAATATGTTCAACCTGCTCGGCGTGCTGGCCATGCCGGGGGTGATCAGGCCCGGCCCTTTCCCCATGGATGTGTTGACCCGGGATTTCCCCATCATGATCGGTCTGACCCTGGTCCTGTTTCTGTCGGCATACGGCATGACCGACCGGGCGCGCATTTCGCGGGTCAAAGGCGGTTTTCTGCTTGGGGCTTTTATGGCCTACCTGGGCTTTTTGTATGTTTCCGCAACGTGAGTGAATTATGGAAACCGTTGAATTGACAGCAACGAAAGTGAAGTGCGGTGGCTGCGCCGCCGCGATCCGCAGCGGTCTCGAGGCGCTGCCCGCCGTGGCGGAGGTGGAGGTGGACGTTGCCAGCGGCCGCGTAACGGTGCGCGGCGAGGGGCTGGACCCGGCCCGCCTGGCGGCCAGGCTGGCCGAATTGGGCTACCCGGTCGCGGCGTGAGCGAGCCGGGTATCTCCTGTCCGGCGCCGCCGGCGGCCCGGCCGCGGGTGGATTTCGCCACGCTGGGCCGGGCGGTGATCGAAACCGAAGCCGCTGCCGTGGCGGCTCTGGCCGGGCGTGTTGATGGTGCATTTTCCCGCGCCTGCGAGCTGATGCTGGTCTGCGAGGGGCGCATCGTGGTCCTGGGCATGGGCAAGTCGGGCCACATCGGCGGCAAGGTCGCCGCCACCCTGGCCAGCACCGGCAGCCCCGCTTTTTTTGTCCACCCCGGTGAGGCCAGCCACGGCGATCTGGGCATGATCACCGCCAAAGACGTGGTGGTGGCTTTTTCCAACTCCGGCGAGACCGGGGAAATCCTCACCATCTTGCCCCTCATCAAACGGCTGGAGGTGCCACTGATTGCACTGACGGGCAATCCCGCCTCCACCCTGGCCCAGGCGGCGGAGGCCCACATCGACGTCAGCGTGGCCCAGGAGGCCTGCCCGCTGGATCTGGCCCCCACCGCCAGCACCACCGCTGCCCTGGCTATGGGTGATGCCCTGGCCATCGCCCTGTTGGAGGCGCGCGGTTTCACCCGGGAAGATTTCGCCCGTTCCCACCCCGGCGGCCGTCTGGGCCGGCGGTTGCTGCTGTTGGTGCAGGATGTGATGCACACTGGCGCCCGGGCGCCGCGGGTGGCGCCAGAGGCCAAGCTCAGCGAAGCCTTGCTGGAAATCACCCAGAAGGGCCTTGGGATGACGGCGGTGATCGACGAGCAGTGCCGGGTGCTGGGGGTGTTCACTGACGGTGATTTGCGCCGCGCCCTGGACCGCGGTGTGGACGTGCACGCCACACCCATCGCCGGTCTCATGACACGCGAGCCCAAAACCATCGGTCCCGGGCAACTGGCAGTGGAAGCCCTGCAACTCATGGAATCCACGGCCATCAATGGCCTGCTGGTGGTGGATGCTGACCACAAACTGGTGGGTGCCCTGAATATGCACGATCTGCTGCGCGCGGGCGTGATGTAAGGGGGGCTGCCATGCACGACGTGAGAGAGCGGGCGGCGGCCGTGCGCCTGGTGATCTTCGATGTAGACGGCGTGCTCACCGACGGCGGTCTGTATTTCGACACCGTCGGCAATGAACACAAGGTGTTCAACTCCCGCGATGGCCACGGTCTGAAGATGCTGCAACAGGGCGGCGTGGACATCGCCGTCATCTCCGGCCGCAGCTCGGAGGCCGTCACACACCGCATGGCCGGCCTTGGTGTTCGACATGTCTATCAGGGCCAGCGCGACAAGCTGCCGCCTTTTCGGGCGGTGCTGGAAAAGTGCCGGCTGGCGCCCGGACAGGTGGCCTATGTGGGCGACGATGTGGTGGATCTGCCCGTCATGTCCCGGGTGGGTCTGGCCGTCGCCGTGGCCGACGCCCACCCCCTGGTGATCCGCCATGCCCATTGGCGCACCCCCAGCCCGGGGGGGCAGGGCGCAGCGCGCGACGTGTGTGAACTCATTCTCGCAGCCCAGGGTCGCCTCGCCCCCATGCTGGCGGCTTACCTGACGGGTGGGGAGGACTGATCTTGCGCTGGAGCCGGGAGAAAGGGCTGCTGGCGGTGTTGGCTGGGTTGCTGTTCATCGGCATCAGCCTGTGGTCACCCCAAAAAAAAGCACCGCCCGCCCCCGGCGCGCGCGCCGGGACCCACCTGGCGGATTTCTTTTTGCGGGACTTCACCACCACCACCATGGGGCCGGACGGCCGGCCCCGCAACCGCCTCAGCGCTGCTGCCATGGTGCATTACGCCGCCGACGACACCTCGGAACTCACCGAGCCCCGCTTCATCGTTTTTCGCGGGGAGGCGCCGCCGTGGCGCATTCGAGCCGGGCAGGGCCGGGTTTCCGCCGGGGGGGAGACGGTGTGGCTCAGCCAGGACGTGCACGTGTCCCGCCATCATCCCGACGGCCGTTTTCTCGATCTCAGCACGAGCGCCATGCGGGTGCTGCCCCAGCGGGAGTATGCCGAGACGGATCAGCCGGTGACGGTGGCCAGCGCCACCGGGGTGACCCAAGCCGTGGGCATGGAAGCGGATTTGAAGGTGGAACAGGTACGGCTGATGGCCGAGGTGCGGGGGTATTATGAGGCACCGTAGGTGGGTATGGGTCTGTGTGCCCGCCCTGCTGGCAGGGCCGGCGTGGGCCCTGTCCAGCGACCGCGAGCAGCCCATCCATATCGAGGCCGATAGCGTGTTGCTGGACGATGCCCGGGGAGTGGCGGTGTACCGTGGCAATGTGCGCTTCACCCAGGGCAGCACCCGTCTCAACGCTGACGAGGTCACCCTCCACAGCGGCAACCGCAAAGAGCTGGACCGGGTGGTCGCCGTGGGTCGGCCCGCCACCTTCCGCCAGCGGCCGGACAAGCAAAAAGAGGAAGTGCGCGGCCAGGCCATGCGCATCGACTACAGCACCACCGACGCCGTGGTGGTGCTCACCGAACAGGCCCGTTTGTGGCAGGCGGGGAACGAATTCAGCGGCCATCGTATTGAGTACGAAACGCTCAAGGAAACCGTCAAAGGCTACAAAAAGCCGGACGGCGGGGAACGTGTTCACGTGATCATCCAGCCCCGTCTCAGGAACGAGGCGGGTGACCCTCCGTGAGCCGGCTCGAGGCCGAAAACCTGAGCAAGCGCTACCGGGGCCGGCAGGTGGTGAACGGGGTCTCGCTGGCGGTGTCCAGCGGTGAGGTGGTGGGTCTGCTGGGGCCCAATGGCGCGGGCAAAACCACCTGTTTTTACATGATCGTGGGCCTGGTGCCCGGCAATGGTGGCCGCATCGTGCTGGACGGGCGCGACCTCACCCCTCTCGCCATGCACGTCCGGGCCCGTCTGGGCATCGGCTACCTGCCCCAGGAAGCCTCGGTCTTCCGCAAACTCACCGTGGCGGAAAACGTCCTGGCCATCCTCGAAACCCTGCCCGGCCTGACCAAGACCGCCCGGCGCCAACGCCTGGACGAGGTGCTTCACGAGCTGCACATCGGCCATCTGCGCAACAGCTTGGGGATGAGCCTGTCCGGCGGCGAGCGCCGCCGTCTGGAAATTGCCCGTGCCCTGGCCACCCGGCCGCGGTTCATTCTGCTGGACGAGCCGTTTGCCGGGGTGGACCCTATCTCCGTGGTGGACATTCAGCGTATCATTGCGCACCTGCAGGATTTGGGCATAGGCGTGCTGATCACCGATCACAATGTGCGCGAGACTTTAGGGATTTGCGAACGCGCCTATATTGTCAATGAGGGGCGGGTTATCGCCGCCGGCGCACCGGATGAGGTGTTGGCAGACGAGCGGGTGCGGGAGGTGTATCTGGGACACCATTTCACCTTGTGAGGGAGGCACGCCCCTCCCCCCATAATGCGGTAAACTATGTGTAATTTTTCCAAAGCGGGTGGACGCTTACCCATTGAACGTCTCATAAAATGAAGCAGTCGCTCCAATTACGGCTAGGGCAGCATCTCACCATGACGCCCCAGCTGCAGCAGGCCATCCGCCTGTTGCAATTGTCCACCCTGGAACTCAAGGCCGAAGTCCAAGAAGCCCTGGAGAGCAATCCCATGCTGGATCTCTCCGAGGAAGCCGAGGCCGAACAGTCCGGCACCCCCACGGCGGACAGCGGCGCCGGTACATCCCAGTCCCCATCCCAGTCCGACCCGGGCAACAGCGACAGCGCCGGGGGCACAGAGGCAGCCGCATCCTCTGAGATGGCCTCCGAGATTCCGGAAGACCTTCCCGTGGACACCAGCTGGGAAGACGTCTATGACACCGGCGGCACCGTGGGGCCGGCGCCTTCCAGCGCCGGCAGCGACTCCGATATGCGCGGCATCGAAGTGCAGGGCAGCGCCTCGGAAAGCCTCAAAGACCACTTGCTGTGGCAGCTGGACCTCACGCCCTTTTCCGATCTGGACCGCATGGTCGCCGAAGCCCTGGTGGATGCCATCAACGAAGACGGCTATTTGTCCTTGTCTCTGGAAGAGTTGCACCAGGGCCTGGTGGAGCAAGGCCATGATTTGGAGCTGGATGAAGTGGAAGCGGTGCTGCACCGCATTCAAAATTTCGACCCGCCCGGCGTGGCAGCGCGCGATTTGCGTGAATGTCTCCTCCTCCAGCTCAAGCAGCTCCCTTCCGCGACGCCCTGGCTCAAACAGGCCCTGTCGCTGGTGGGGGAGCACCTGCATCTGCTGGGCAGCCGCGATTTCAACCAACTGATGCGGCGTATGAAGCTGGCACAGAGCGACCTGGAGTCCGTGCTGCACCTGATCCAGTCGCTCAATCCCCGCCCTGGCGGCAGCGTCAGCCAGGAAGCGGCCGAATACGTGGTCCCCGATGTCATCGTACGCAAACACCGCGGCGCCTGGCGGGTGGAGCTCAATGAAGAGGCCATGCCCCGCCTGCGCATCAACAATCACTACGCCAGTCTGGTGCGCCGCGCCGATACCAGCAGCGACAACACCTATCTGAAAAACCAGCTGCAAGAAGCGCGCTGGTTCATCAAAAGCCTGCAAAGCCGTCACGAAACCCTGCTCAAAGTCGCCTCCTGCATCGTCGGGCGCCAGCGGGGTTTTCTGGAGCACGGCGAAGAGGCCATGCAGCCTTTGGTTCTGCACGACGTGGCGGAGGAGGTGGGCATGCATGAATCCACCATTTCCCGCGTCACCAACAAAAAGTACATGATGACGCCGCGGGGCATCTTCGAGTTGAAATACTTTTTCTCCAGCCACGTGGGGACTGCCAGCGGCGGCGCCTGTTCGGCCACGGCCATCCGCGCCCTGATTAAAAAGCTGGTCGCCGCGGAGAGTCCCCGCAAGCCCCTGAGCGACAGCAAGATTGCCGCGATCCTGTCGGATCAAGGTATTAACGTGGCGCGGCGGACGGTGGCCAAATATCGCGAGGCCATGTCCATTCCGCCATCCAATGAACGTAAACGACTTGTCTGATAAGCAGATAGAAGAAGGGCACAACTTATGCAAATCCAACTTTCCGGACATCACATGGACATCACGCCGGCGCTGCGTCAGTATGTGGAGGAAAAGATGGACCGGCTGGCGCGTCATGTGGAAGGCGTGGGCAAGGTTCACGTGGTGCTCAGCGTGGAAAAACAACGACAACGTTCTGAAGCCACCATCCACATGCAGCGGGGTACCGTGTTCGCCGATTCCGAGGCGGAAGACATGTACGCTTCCATCGACGCCCTGGTGGACAAGCTGGATCGGCAGATTCTGAAGCAAAAAGAAAAAAACACCGATTACCGCAGTGGGGTGGCGCGCTGAGTGGCGGGTACCGGCTCTGGCGTCGCGCCTTCTAGGGAGGTCTGTGGGCTATGGAGATCACGGAGCTTATCACCCCCGAACGGGTCGCTTGTGGGGAAGCTGCGGGCAGCAAGAAAAAAGCGCTGGAAATCATCAGCGCGCTGATCGCCCGCGCTGACAGCCGTTTGGTGGAAACAGAGATTTTTGATGCCCTGGTGGCGCGTGAGCGTCTGGGAAGTACCGGTCTGGGTCATGGGGTGGCCTTGCCCCACGGGCGCCTGGCCAGCCTGGACCGCACCCTGGGCGCCTTTGTGCGCCTGGATACGGGGGTGGACTTTGACGCTGCGGACCGCCAGCCGGTGGATTTGCTTTTTGCCATGGTGGTTCCCGAAGCGTCCACCGAGGAGCATCTGCAGATCCTGGCCAAGCTGGCGCGGATGTTTGGCGACCCCGTGTTTCGCCAGCGCCTGCGCGAGGCGCCGGGCACTGCCGAAGCCTACCAGCTGCTGACCCGGGGCGCGGCGGAACGGGTGCTGCCTGCGGCGGCGCCCCATGGCTGATTGATCTGGCCGCGCTCTTGGCGGCCGCCCCCCCTGGACGGAAGCCGGCGCAGCTCATTGACTTTGAACAGCAGCGATCTCTCCAGGCAGCGCTACGCGTCCGCTGATCCCGGCGCGGCGGCGGTGCGTCCCGGCGTGCTTGTCGAAGTGGCGGGCTGTGGGGTGTGGATCAGCGGCGAAAGCGGTGTGGGCAAAAGCGAGCTGGCGCTGGCGCTGTTGGAGCGGGGTCATCGTCTGGTGGCCGATGATGCCATTGAGTTTCAGCGCAGTGATCACGCCGCCCTGCTGGCGCGCCCCCCGGGGGCGTTGCGCGATTTGCTGGAAGTGCGCGGTCTGGGAGTGATCAATGTGCGGGAGCTGTTTGGTGGTCAGGCGCTGTTGCCGGTGGCCACCGTTCACCTGGCGGTGCGGCTGCTGCGCCCCGCGGCCGGGCAATGGCAGGACTGGGAACGTTTGCAGCCGCAGCGGGACCAACTGAGACTGTTGGGGGTGATGGTGCCGCGCGTGACCCTGCCCGTGGCAGCGGGGCGGCCTCTTCCTTTGTTGCTGGAGACCTTGGTGCGCCTGGAGCGCGCGGCGGCCAGCCTGTTGCACGGCAGACGCAGGCAAGGCGGGGAATTATGAGACTGGTCATCGTCAGTGGCTTGTCCGGTTCGGGCAAAACCATCGTGCTGCAGGCCTTGGAAGACCTGGGCTTGTATTGCATTGACAATCTTCCCACCAGTTTGCTGCCGGCTTTCGCCGAACACTTGCAACAACTCTCGCCGGAACACGAGGATGCGGCGGTGGGCATTGACGCGCGCAATCCCAGCGAAGATTTCGCCCGCTTTGACGACGTGTTGCAGCAGCTCAAGGCCCAGGGTTTCCAGTGCGAAATTCTGTTCGTGGGGGCGGAAGAAAGCGTTTTGCTCAAGCGCTTCAGCGAAACCCGTCGCAAGCACCCTTTAAGCGGTCCCGATACGCCTCTGGAAGAAGCCATCCGCACCGAACGCCGCCTGCTTGGCCCGGTGGCCGCCAGTGCCGACTGGCGCATCGACACCAGCCGCAACACCGTGCACCAGTTGCGCGAGCTGGTGCACGAGCGCATGGCCGGGGGGCATGAAGCCCTGTCGCTGCTGTTTTTGTCTTTTGGTTTCAAAAACGGCATACCCCTGGGGGCTGATTTCGTCTTTGATGTGCGCTGCCTGCCCAACCCTCATTGGGAGCCCCGTTTGCGTCATCTCACCGGGCGGGACGCCGATGTGGTGGATTATCTGGCCCAGCACGAGTCGGTAAGCCGCATGTTCGCCACCATCCGCGGGGTGATGGAAGAGTGGATTCCCTGCTTCGAAAAAGAACACCGCAGCTACATGACCGTGGCCGTGGGCTGCACCGGAGGGCATCACCGCTCCGTCTACCTGGTGGAACAACTGGCGGCCCATTTCGCCGAGCGGCGCGCTCATGTGCTGGCCCGCCATCGGGAGCTGTGTTAGCGCGGGTTTCAGCGATGGTCGGTCTGTTGTTAATCACCCACAATCAAATCGGCGAGGCGCTGATGGAAAGCGCCACCCACATGCTGGGCATGTGCCCGCTGCTGGCCGGCGTGATGCCTGTGGCCGGGGACTGCGAACCCGAATTGCTGCTGGCCCGGGCGCGTGAGCGGGTCGCCCGGCTGGACAGCGGTGACGGTGTGTTGGTACTGACAGACATGTACGGCTCCACGCCCAGCAATATCGCCTCCAGCCTGGCGGACGGCGATCGCGTGAAGGTCATCAGCGGCGTCAATCTGCCCATGTTGGTGCGGGTGATGAACTATCCGGAACTGAGCCTGGCGGATCTGGCGGTCAAAGCGGAAACCGGAGGGCGGGACGGCATTTTCCACTGCCTGTCGTAGTGCGGAATCCCATGATACGTGTGGAAGTCACCATCGTTAACAAGCTCGGCCTGCACGCCCGTGCCGCGGCGAAATTCGTGACCACCGCGTCCGCCTTCCAATGCCGGATACACGTGCTGCGGGGCGAGCAGGTGGTCAACGGCAAAAGCATCATGGGTCTGATGATGTTGGCGGCTGCCCGGGGGACGACCCTGTGCATCATCGCCGACGGCAACGACGAACAGGCTGCCGTCCGGCGCCTGGAAAAACTGGTCGCGGACCGTTTCGGCGAAGCGGAGTAAGGTCGCCGTTCTCTCCATCGCGGTTGGGGCTCCGCCGAACCGGCGTGATCCTGCCCCGTTGAACACGTGCTGGCTCGGCCGGTCCAAGCGGGTCGGTCCGTCTTCCGCTGCGCCGATCCGCTATCATCATCGGCGCGAAATCACTATCTGACCCATTGCTTGCAAGAGGTGGCCATGCCGGAATCCCCAGAGCGCGCCCACAGCCAGGAGCATCTGCGCAGCTTTACCGAAGCCCTGGAAAGCGGCGCGCTGAACAGCGTGCGGCGCATGCTCAACGGCTTGTATCCCGCCGAAATCGCCCATCTCCTGGAGTCCCTGCCAGCGGAGGAACGCGAACTGGCCTGGGAATTGGTCAGCCCGGACCTGGAAGGCGACGTGCTGCTCCATTTGAGCGATGACGTGCGCAGCGGCCTGATCAAGGAGATGGCCCCCCACGAACTGGTGGCGGCCAGCGAACATCTCGAAACCGACGACCTTGTCGACTTCATCCAGGATTTGCCCGCGGCGGTGGTGGAGGAAGTGCTGCGCTCCATGAACGCGCAAGACCGCGAGCGGGTGGAGGCCGTGCTGTCCTACGACGAGGACACTGCCGGCGGCCTCATGAACACCGACACCCTGACCGTGCGGCCCGACGTGACCCTGGACGTGGTGCTGCGCTACTTGCGCTGGCGCGGCGAGATTCCCGAGATGACCGACAGCCTCATCGTCGTGAAGCGGGACGACACCTACCTGGGCTTGTTGTCCCTCACCGATCTGCTCACCCAGGAACCCGCCCACATGGTCAGTGAAGTCATGACCACCGACGTGGAACCTATTGAAGCGCACCAGTCCGCCAGCGACGTGGCCGCCCTGTTCGAGCATCGCGACCTGGTGTCGGCGCCGGTGGTGGATGAACAGGGCCGGTTGTTGGGCCGCATCACGGTTGACGACGTGGTGGACGTCATCCGCCAGGAAGCTGATCACTCCCTCATGAGCATGGCGGGTCTGTCAGAAGAAGAGGACATGTTCGCTCCCGTCCCCCAAAGCGCCCGGCGCCGGGCCGTCTGGCTGGGGGTGAATTTGGGCACGGCCTTTCTCGCCTCCTGGGTCATCGGCCTGTTTGAAGCCACCATCCAGCAAGTGGTGGCCCTGGCCGTACTCATGCCCATTGTCGCCAGCATGGGCGGCATCGCCGGCAGCCAGACCCTGACCCTGGTCATCCGTGGCATCGCCCTGGGCCAGATCAGCGCCGCCAACGCCTGGGACTTGTTCAAAAAGGAGCTGGCGGTGGGTGCCCTCAACGGCCTGCTGTGGGCGCTGGTGGTGGGTTTGGTGGCCCTGGTCTGGTTTGGAGATGTTGCCATTGGCGCCATCATCGCCCTGGCCATGGTCACCAACCTCATTATCGCCGCCGTCGCCGGCGCCACCATTCCCCTGTTGCTCAGGCGGCTGGGAGTGGACCCGGCCCTGGCCGGCTCGGTGGTGCTGACCACGGTCACCGATGTGGTGGGATTCATGGTGTTTCTGGGGACAGCCACCGTGGTATTGCTGTGAGCTGCTGTCAGCGGCCCGGCGCCGCCCAGCGGGGAACCTGCTGCATGGCGTGCCCCAGGGCCCGTTCCCGGTCGCGATAGTCCGGCGCGAAGGTAGCCACCAGCGCCCAATAGCGGGGCGAATGGTTCAGGTGCACCGTGTGGCACAACTCGTGGATGAACAAATACCGCACCAGCTCCGGTTCCAGGAACAGCAGGTTGCGGTTGAGGCTGATGTGGTGGCGCGCCGAGCAACTGCCCCAGCGGGTCTTCTGCGCCCGTACTGTCACCTTGGCATAAGGCAGACCCAGCTCGCGGCTCAGCCGTTCCAACCGCGGAGGCAGGGCCGCTTTGGCCTGCCGGCTGAGCCAGGCCTGCAGCAGGGCGCGTTGGGTGGCGGAACTGCCGGCCGGCACTTGCAAGGTGGCGGCGGTGGCTGCCAAGCGGTCCCGGCAGGAGGCCGTGGCGCTCTCGTAGCGCACGTCCCAGACCCTGTCCAGGGCGGGCAGAGCGATGCGCGTGGGCAACAGTTCGGTTTTTCCGGGCGGGGCGATTCCTGCCAGCGTCTCCCGCAACCAGGCGGCGTGCCGGGCCACAAAGGCATCGCCATGGCGGGGGTCCATCCGCCGGGGCACCACCACCACCACTTCGCCGTAGCCCGACACTTTCAGCTGCAAGCGCTTGGCGCGGGCACTGATACGGACGGTGTAAGGAGGCAGCTCGGTCATGGTGCCATTGTCGCGGCCGGCGACTTTCTGTCAAGCGTGACAACACCGCCCGGAAACGCCACCTTCCGGCATGGTCACGAAGCAGATCGAATGTGCAGAAAAACATGGACGAAGGCGCCCAAGCCATGAGCGCTCATTCCACACCGCCATCTTTCACGGCCGCCAGCAGACAGCAGGGCTGGTGGTTCTCGGCATACACCGGGCCTTGGTCAGCAGCCCTTGCCGAGGCGGAAATAGCCGAGACGTCCCAGCCCGCCGGCGATCCAGTCGCAGAGAGCCTCTTGACTTGGCACCTCAAAACCGAGGGGGGTGTGCCCTTGAAAAAGGCGCGGATCTGCTCCATGTACTGGAGCCCGTGGGTCTTGAGTGTGACGATCACCCTCCGATGGTCCCAAACCCAGACCCCTTCAGGCTCATGTCTCGTTGGAAGAGGTTTTTGGTTGACGTTCACCCTGAAAGCTCGCATAATGCCCCGCTTAGCTATAACCGTATTCGTCTAAGGAGCATCCCTTGGCCAATTCTGCACAAGCCCGCAAGCGCGCCCGTCAGGCCGAAGTACGCCGGCAACGCAATGCAGCGGATCGCACCCAGGTACGTGGCGCCATCAAGAAGGTCGTTCTTGCCGTTGAAGCAGGTGACAAGGACAAGGCGCAGGCTGCCTACCTCGCCGCCGTCCCTGTGATCGACCATATGGCGCGTAAGGGTATTATTCACAAGAACAAGGCGGCTCGTCACAAGAGCCGCTTGAACCAGCATATCCGGGGTTTGGGCGCGTAAGCCAGTTTGTCTTGCCTCGCAAAAAAGCCGACGCTTGCGTCGGCTTTTTTTATAGCGTCGCGCCTGACATGCAGCGCCGTGACTGGGGGTGCGCTCCGGGCTGGGGGCTGACGTGGGGGTGGATGCCCCCTTCCCGGCCCGGCAGCCGGAGAGCCGGAAACGGGTGGTGTGAGAGGACGGCGGGTGTAAGCCCGCCTCCTGCTCGACCGGATACTTATGCAACGACGATTTAAGTTATTAACCCGGCAATCAAACAGGTCGTCCTGACCTGTTTGATTGCCGCCCGCGAAATACGGGCGCCATTGTGCGAAATGGCTGGTATTTCGCGGGCTCGCATTGACTTGCGCCAATGGCGGCACATCCCTGTGCCGCGCTATT
>DRLM01000104.1 GCA_011375345.1 Gammaproteobacteria bacterium | reverse complement strand
TTCAGGGTCGAGCCCGTCGCTTCAAGGTTGTCCAATGACAAGCTGCTGCCCGAGATGTTGAACGTGCCGTTGGTCACAGTGAGCTTGGCGCTGCCTGCGCTGTCGGTGACGGTACCGGCCACCGAGCCTTCAAGCTGCGAGTCACGCGCTTCGTTAACGGTGAAAGTCAGGTCCAGATTCTGGGGCGGAAAGTTAAGCTGAACCGGCCTCCCTTCGGAAAACTCGATTTTGGAAGGGGGGGTAATGGACCCCGCCAGTGCCAGGGTCAAGGTTCCGCTGCCCGTACCAGTCACGGTGACGGTACCGTTGCCGGTAAGGCCGAGGCCGTCCGTATCAATGAATTTCCCGGCACCGAATTCGTATTCACCATTCCCCGCGCCAGAGTCCAGAAAAGCCTTCACCATGCGGAGGGCCCCTGTCACCGAGTCGCCCGAACCCTGATTAAAGGCTTCAGTAAGTTTACCCGCCTGCTCTACGTCCGCCTCAAATGCATCGGCAGGATTTTCCAGCGCCGCGATCTGCTTGGCCCAGTTCCGGATCTCCTGCACCAGTGCCTTGGCCTTGGCGATGTCGCTGTCACCGGCGTTGGGGCTGGGCTCAGGATCAATGATGCCGTCCACCCCGGCGGTGGTGATGGCGTCCTGAAACCGGTTCAGCAGGCCGGCCAACATGCCGGAGCGGTCCTCAACGTTCATGAGACTCCGTTGGGTTTCCAGGGCATCCTGCAGCTCCTGCAAGGAATAATTGGCCGGATCAGGCACCCCTTCGCTGGCCACCAGCGTCCCCTGGGAGAAGGACCCCGCCACGGTGTTCACCGCCTCCGCCAGGGGGCGCCCCTCCTGCACCGCCAGGGCGCCCACCGCGGCGCTCAGCAAGGCATAGACCCGCTGATCTTCCCGGGCCTCGTCCATGGCGGCGGGGTCGGTCAGATTCACCGGTCGGACACGGAGTATGTCCACGCCCCCCAGCAGATTGGCCACCTCGGAGTTCGCCGTCTCCGCTGCGGCGGCATCCACTACCGCTTCCCGCAGGGCGCGCTGGGCCGCCATGTGGGTGAAGGGCGTGATCTGGGCGCTCACTGTGGCGCCGCTGTCCGCCTTGGGCAATATGGCTGTCATGGCCAGGCCGGGTACGCGCATGTCCTCGCCCACGTCCACCGTGCTGTTGCCATTGGCATCGGCAATATCGTCATTGCGCGTGCCACAAGCGGGCGCGACATCACACACCATGGCTGTGGTCTCATCGGCACTGAGGGTGAACAACAGCGGCCCGCCGGCATAGGCCGTATCCAATGTCACCGTGTATTCGCCGGCATCGTCCGTGGTCGCCGTGCCCACCGTGCGCAATACCGAACCGTCGCTGGCCAGTTCCTCCACGGTCACCCGGCCCTGTTTGATTACACCCTTCACTGCCGCGCCACTGGCGGTGGTCGCGGTGCTGCCCGTGGATCCCTGCGGACTGCCGGAATCGGGCGTGCCGTCACCACCACCGCTGCAAGCGGCAAGGCCGAACATCCCCAGCAAGCACCACACCAACATCCCCCAACAACCTTTCTTTGCACTGGTCATTTTCATATGCCCCCCAATTGTCACACTATCGGAGATAGAGCATAAAACAAGGGAGATAACAGATGGATAACACGAGGTCGGTGCGCCGCTGAGGGGGATGGTTGCTGCCATGGGGTCGTGGTGCTGATGCTGATGGTCCACTGCACTGGGCTAGCCCAAATGTTGATTGAATCCTATGCGGGGTGAACGGCAGCCAGACCGTCGCGCGCGACCAGGATGCCCGTACCGCTTCTGGTTTCCATCGCCGCGGAGGACTGTCCGGGTTGAAGTGCCATGCTGCGAGACCAAACACCATGGCGCACCGAACATGTTTAACAGCTTGACATGGGATCACAGTCGCTTGTTAGGCCTGTTTACGCCATGAAATATCTACTTCCCTATGTTGAGCCACACAATCTCTCAGATAAAGATTTATAAGGCTTTGGTAAGGAATACCAGATTCCTCTGACATTTTCTTGAAATAGTCAATCACGTCCTCACTAAGCCTTATAGTTACTGGCTTCTTTAATTTTGAAACATAAGGATTTCTACGGGATTTCATTTTAGAAAGGTCATATTCCTTCTTCATCGTGCACCACCTTCATAGAACTTTCGTTCTTTCCTCGTCGCCCTTCGGGCAGAAATAATTCGGATTGTATCTCCAGAATCTCTTTCACAATGACATACAAGCAAAACCCTGGCATTGCAACTCACACCTAGTAACAAGAATCGATCTTCATCTAATTCCGAGCCTTCAGGATCATAGAACTGGACTGCAAACTCATCGTAAAACACGGTTCTGGCTTCCTCAAAGGAAACTCCGTGCTTCTTCAGATTCGATGCCGCTTTTGCTGGGTTCCACTCGAATTTCATGATATGTACATTGTATGTACGTTCGAGTGCATTTTCAAGCAGGCCTAACGCGGGTTAGGCGAATCACCACGCAGGGGGGCTGATTTGGAGATCGAAAGGTGAATTCACGGTGCCCCGGCGGGGCGGCTGGCCCCGCCCGGCATCGGGTTGTCGCGGTCCCTCAGCGCGCCGAGTGGCCACTCAGTTTCACTTCCACTTTTTCGTGCTCTGCCAAGCCGGCGTAGTAGTCGCGCAGGATCTGCAGCACTTCCGGACGGGAAAATTCGGCGGGCACCTGCGAACCTTCAGACAAGGCTTTGCGCAACTTGGAACCTGAAAGCAGCAGGCGGTCTTTTGCTTCATGGGGACAGGTGCGCATGGAGGCCATGCCCTGGCATTGGTAGCAGTAAAAGGTCCAGTCTATTTTGAGCGGCTGCGTTTCCAGGGCGCCGTGAGGAAGTTCATCGAAGATATGCTGGGCGTCGAAGGGACCGTAGTAGTCGCCGACGCCGGCATGGTCGCGGCCGACAATGAGGTGGGAACAGCCGTAGTTTTGCCGGAACAAAGCGTGAAGCAATGCTTCGCGGGGGCCGGCGTAGCGCATGTCCAGCGGATAGCCCGATTGCACCACGGTGTCTTTGACGAAGTATTTTTCGATCAGGGCGCCGATGGCCTTGGCACGCACATCCGCGGGAATGTCGCCGGGTTTGAGCTTGCCCAGCAGACTGTGAATCATTACGCCGTCGCAGGTTTCGATGGCGATTTTCACCAGGTATTCGTGGGAGCGGTGCATGGGGTTGCGGGTCTGGAACGCCACCACCGTGGACCAGCCTTTTTCTTCGAACAGCTTGCGGGTCTCGGCAGGCGTCATGTAGGTGTCGGCAAAGTCGGTGGGAAATCGGCCCTGGGACAGCACTTTCACCGGCCCGGCCAGGTTTACCTCACCCTGCGCCATGACCATTTTGACGCCGGGGTGGGCCGGGTCGGTGGTTTTGAACACCATCATGCATTCGTGTTCTTTGTCGATGCGGTATTTTTCCGTGACCCGCATGGTGGCCATGATCTCGCCGCTTTCGCCGTCCACCAGGGCGATGTCTCCGCCCAGCCCGATGCCGTCAGCGGTACCGGGATCGGTGGACAGGGTGATGGGGATGGGCCAGAACAGGCCGTTGGCCATCTTCATGCCGTCGCACACGCCTTCCCAGTCAGCCCGGGTCATAAAGCCATCCAGGGGGGTAAAGCCGCCGATGCCCAGCATGATGAGGTCGCCCACTTCCCGCGAACTGATGCTCACTTTCGGCAGCGTGGCGGCGCGGGCCTGTTCGGCTGTCAACGCGTCACCGCTGAGCAGCAGAGGTTTCAAACGCTCGGCGCCGTGGGGCTTGACTAGAGTGGACATAGTAAAAACTCCTTGATTGGATTAATAATTATTTGTCTCGCCGTGCCGACGGGCAGGCGCTGGGCGTGAGTTTGGGCCGCTATTCTACCGTGTTGGCGCGCGCGCGCCCATTGGG
>DRLM01000103.1 GCA_011375345.1 Gammaproteobacteria bacterium | reverse complement strand
TCGTGATCGTGACCCTCTTCTTCGTGGCCGTGGGACTCCTCCATTTCGATGCCACTGAAATCATCCAGCCCGTCGGCGTGGTCGTGACCCTTTTCGGCCAAAACCACGCCGGAGCCGGCCAGGCTCAATAACGTCAACAAAACGATTGTGTTCTTCATGATTCGGACTCCAGCTTGCGGTTTGCTGCACCCACCACCCCCGACGCACAGGCGCGGGTGGTTTCGGCACGGTTTTTCGGGAATGAGAGCGCTGTATTCAGCGGCGGGCGGCCGGTGCGCTCTGGCCGGCGGGGAGCTTTGCCAAACCCAGCCACGTTTCGAGCCGGCCCGACGCGGCGAGATAGGCGATGGCGGCGTGCCACACCTGCCCCCTCAGGGTCATGGCAGCGGCCTGAGTGTCCACGTTTTGCCGCGCCTGAACGAGATATTCCGTGGCAGTGAGTTCAGCGGCCTGCCACATCCGCTCCAAGAGGTCCATTTGTTCACGATGTGCCTGCTGGCCGGTGGCCACCCAGGTGTTCCAGGCGCCAAAGGCGTTTTTAAAGCGTGCCAGGGCGCCTTGGTAGCGGGCCAGGGCGCGGCGGCGGGCCTCCCGGTACGCCTGCTCTTGCTGCCCCTGGCTGTGGGCGGCGGCCTGTACGGCTTCAGAAAAATCGTTGCGCACAAACAGCGGCAATTCCAGGCTGAGACCCAGCAGGGCCTCGCCACCCTCCCGGCCGGCCCGCAGTCCGACGGTAGGATCCGGGCGGCGTTCCTTGCGGGCCAGGCGCAAGCGGGCTGCGGCCACCGTCAACCGGCTTTGCAGCACTTGCAGTTCGGGCAAACGCCCGATCAGGACGTCAGGCGGTGCCGGCTCCGACGGCGGCCGGAACACCTCGGGCAGGCGGGGCCAGTGGGCCACATCAAAGCCGCTCACCGCCCGCAAAGCCGCCTCGGCCTGCGCCCGTTCGCTCTCACGCGCGGCCTGCTGCATCAGGGCCTCGCTGTAGGCCAGCCGGGCCAGGGCGCGATCCAAAGCCCCCATGTCACCGGCGCGGTAGCGCCGCTCCACAGTGTCGGCAAAACGCTGCATCAGGCGGGCGCGGCGCTGCGCCAGGGTCTGTATTTTGCCGGCAGTTTCATAGGCCACCAGCGCGTCCAGGGCCTCGGCGGCCACACGACGCCGCGTGGCCGCCAGCTCCGCCTCGGCGATCTGAACTTCGCTGAGGGCAAGGTCATGACGGACGCTGCGCTTGTCGCTCCAGTCCAGTGTTTGACTGACGCCGATGCTGGCGGTGGTCACGTCTGTGCGTTCGGCATCCAGCGCCAGGGAGGGATTGTGCAAAGGACGCGCCGCCCCGGCAGCTTGTGCCGTGGCGGCCGCTGCTGCCGCTTGCGCGCCCTGCACTGCGGGGCTGTCTGACCAAAGGCGCTCCACGAAGGCACGCAACGGGGCATTGCCCTGCCGGTTGCTGTCCGGCGCGGCAGGGCGCTGGAGATCGGGCGTCGCCCACAGGGGCGAGGCCAGGCAGGCGGCAAGACCCGCCCACAGGCAGTATTTTGTAGACATCTGAAATCCTTACCAAAGACGAGAAGAGCTGGCACCGCACACTGGACGCGGCGCCGCGGGGCGGTGACAGGTTTCAGACGATGGGAGGTCTCAGCAGGGGGGCAACATAAGAGGGCAACAGGCACCGCTCGGACGACATGGCCAGACGCGGGCAAAGCCCCACCGGCAACGCCGTGTCATGGGCGATGATGCCGGTGAGATGAGCGGCACCGTGGCAACAGTGATCGCCGTGGTGGGTGCCGGCCGGGAGCGGAAGATGATGACCATCAAGCATCCCCGTCACTGCCGCCGGCCCATGCCCTGCCCACGCCTCGGGATGGCTGTCCCAGGCGTAGGCGGCGGCGGCAGAGAGATTCGCCAGCAATAACAATAAGGCCAGGAGGCGTTTCATGGGCACAGGATGATAAATGGCGTATCCAGCACGGTCAATATCGGCATCTGCCACACTGTTCATTAACAGCTCGTCTGAAAGGTGCCATGGGTGGCCCTTGCCCTCCCGGGACTCGGATTATTATTAACCCGGCAATCCTAATTGCCGGGTTAATAAAACGCCTGTCATGGCGGGCTCCCGGCAGGCCGGCGTCCAAGCCCGTCCGGACCTCTTGCCACACGCAGACCCGGCATCGGTGCGGCTTCTAGCACGATGAGCCGGCGCCCCGCGCGATGAATTTGCGAGCGGGAGCGGGGCAGCCCCGCCTCCTGCCCGGGGATTGTCTTACACCAGCCTGTTGCTGGCCTTTTGCAAAAACGGCTCCTGACCGCCCAGGCGCAGGTCTGTGCGACGTGCGCAGCTCATCCGCCGCAGTTCCCGCTCATAGAAAAACTCCTCGTCGCCGAAGGCCGGTTGGAGATCGTCCAGCCAAATGGCGTTCTCGTCATAGCGGGCGAAGAAAGGCGATTGCGTCCAGGCCGGATTGCGTGCCTGAATCAGCCGCAGTTCGATGACTTTCTCACCGGCAATTTCCGCCACGCCCATTACTTGAACCTTGCCGGGATTGGCGGACATGCTCGGCCCCCGCACGGTACGGCACAGGCCGCTGACATTTTGATACGCCTCGCAAAAAATCCGCCATGCCCGCACCAACGGGACGGCGAAATAATCCTGGGCGCCGGTGTCACGCGACATGAACATATAGTAAGGGATACATCCCAAGTTCACCTGGGCGTTCCACATGCGCTGCCACAGGGCGGAATCGTCGTTGATGTATTTCAACAAGGGGGACTGGCACCGGACCTCCGCCCCGGTCTGCCGCACCCGCGCGATGGCCTCTCTCACCGCGGGAGATTCCAGTTCCACCGGATGGTTGATATGGGCCATCAGCGCCAGATGCCTGCCTGAGCGCACCACTTTGCGAAACAAGGCCAGCAGTTCGCCGGCTTCCTCGCCGCGGGTGAATTTATACGGCCAGTAACTGAGCGCCTTGGTACCGATGCGGATACGACGCAGCTGGGGCAGGTCGGCGCTGAGCAAGGGCTCAATATAGGCCGCCAGGTTTTTCACCGACATGATGAGCGGGTCGCCGCCGGTGAACAACACATCGCTGACCTCGGGGTGCTGGTGCAGGTACGCCAGCAGGCCGGCGCTCTGGCGGCTGGCGAATTTCCACTCCGGCGTACCGGTGAACTGGGGCCAGCGGAAACAAAACGTGCAATACGCATGGCAGGTCTGACCCTGGCTGGGAAAGAACAACACTGTCTGGGCGTATTTGTGCTGCATGCCGCTCAGGGTTTCGTCATTGAGCGCCGGCCGGTTGAGGTCACCCTGCCCCGCGGGATGGGGATTGAGCGAGCGCCGGATCCGCTCGGCCACCGGCCTGATGGTCTTGTTGTCAGCCCCCTGCCGCAGCAAGCCGGCGATTTCCTGATAGTGCGACGGCGCCAGCATGTCCCGCTGGGGAAAAGTAAGGACAAACATGGGGTCATTGGGCACCTTGTCCCAGTTGATCAGGTGCTCAACGACAAAGCTATTGGTCTTGAACGGCAGCACCCGCCCCACCACTTCGATATCAAACAACTGTTCTTCGCTCAAAACGCCGGTCTGGGGGATGGTGCGAAAATTGTGCAGTGTATAAGCCTTGTACTCCATGTGTTCTCCGAACTTTGCTTACTTCAGGCTGAGCAGTTTGCGCAGCTTGCCCCGCTTGATGAACATGGGGTCGAAGACCGTCAGATGCACACCCAGCAGCACATAGCCCAGCAAAGCCGCAAACACCCTGCCCAGATAATTTTTCACCGCCCGCCGGGGCTGCAGCCATGACAGCAGGGGTATCACGGCCCCGCCTGCGACCGCCAGCAGCAACAGTGCTGCGCCGCCCACTGTCATGCTCCATTCCAGGGAAACGTCCCAGGAACGGACCACCCACGCCAGCGCCGCCACGGCCAGGACGATGCCTCCTCCCACGGCGCTGCGCCGCAACGCCGGCACCAGCTTCCAGACTTTGAAAAACAAGGCCGAACCCGCTTCCAGCTGCCGCCCCAGATCACGACGCCGTGGATCATCACTGTCGGGCGCCAGGGCAAGAAGTTCTTCCAGCTTCCTAAACGGCCAGTCCTGCCGCGGCGCGTGGATATCAAAACCGCCCCAGCTGCCCGCCTGCCGGCTGCGCTGATATTGCTCGTCCAGTATCTCCAACTGGCGGGCTGTCATCAAATATCCGCTCAGCATCAGCGAACTGGCTTCCACCTCAGAAAAGGAATCAAGATCGGTGCGCAGATTCGCCAGCTTGCGTTGCAGATCTTTGTCCACGCCATAGGACGTGACGCCGGATGTGGCAGCGGCCGCCACCGTGGGATCGTCGCAAGCGATCCAGTCCACCGGCCGGGTGTCCAGCTCTTTTTTCATGTGGATGAAGAACACCCCCTGTAAGGCCTGGCTGTCCAGACGCGCCCTGAGATCCTGGTATTCGGTTTCGCGCACCCGGTCCATGAGGATACTGTTGGCCCTGAGCGGCACCCCCAGCACACTGTTGGAAGGCTGGTTCTGGTCGTCCATCTGACCGGAGGCATCACTGCACAATATCAGCGTGCACCCTTCCGCAAGCAGGCCCTCGACGCCCTGGTTGTCGTGCACCCCGCCGTCCACCAGGCGCACGGTGCGCTCGGGATACAAACCCTCCAGGCTCAAGGGCTCGAACAATCCGGGCACGCAGGCGGAAGCCGCCACAGCATAACCCAGACGATAGCCCTTGTGTTCCGCCTTGGGGGCCTGCTGGTACCACAGGCGGCGGTAACGTTCGTTGACATCCACCTCCGGCCCGATCAAGTCCGGCGGCTCCCCCATCCAGCGGGCAGTGAAATGCCAACTGTGACCGGTGTTGAGCGACGTGGCATTCAGCAGCAAGACAGGCACCCGCGCCCGGCGCCGCCAGTTGGAATACCTGGGCTTGAAAGGCTCATCCGGGACCGGATGGTCCGCCGGAGTGATGAGCAGCTCGTTCATGGTACGCGGTTCGGTGCGGGGCGTCTCATCGTCGCCGATGCAGGCGTAGAGTTCCGACTCGTACAACTCGCCGATGCGATGACTGCGGGAATACTCGCGGCTGTATATCATGCGCAGATTGGCACCGAAATCCGCCAGGGTGCGGGTGCGCAAATTACGCTGTACACCGTTGACAAAACGCGTGATCAGACGCCGGACGATGGTGATGTAATCGGCGCGGGTGATCTCATGATCCGCTTTGCTCTGTAACAGGCGTTGTACCTCCAGATAATAGTGGGCGCCGACGATGCTGCCGCCAGAGACGGTGGATAGCACCTCCACAGCGCGCAGGGCATCGACCTCGGCCAGGCGCGCCAGCACACCGAGGTGAAACAACGAGGCGCGAAAGCCACCGCCCGACAAGGACAAACCGAGCTTGCCCCGGTGACCCGACAAAGCCGCCCCGGCAGCGTCCGGCAGAAAACGATGAAGGGCCTGCCACGGCGGCGCCCAGGTCCGGGGTTCACTCCCTTCCGGCGGTGGCACATGCCCCTGCAGGCGGCCCAGGGAAAGCAGTTGCTTGAACGTGGCCTGCACGCGCCACTCGGGTGGCTTGGTGGCGCGGGCCCGGGCCAGATAATCACCCGCCCGGGCGTAGTCTTCCAGGCCGAAGGCCACCTCGGCCTGAACCGCCAGCAAGTCGTAGGCGTCAGCCGCGTCCTGGTGCAACTCTGCCAGCGTCTCGCGCATGGCTTCGCGCCAGGCCCGGGCCTGGCCTCGCAAATCCCGGACTTCGGGGTCATCTGCTGGCTGCGCGCCGCTGCGCGCCACCGCCGCCGCGGCCCGGGCGGCGAGCACATCGAGCAGATAAGCCCCCTTGACACCGCCACAACCGCGATCCTCCCCCGGATCGCGCGCCCAGGCAGCCCGGTAGAACGACAGGGCCTGGTAGAGATCCTCCACCCGGCCGCGACGTTCCCACCGGCTTTGGCACACCGCACCGCCCAATTCCAGGGTCTTCGCCGCAGCGTGATCCGGGTCGCGCAGACCGATACTGTCGAGCAGGGCCAGGGCCTCGGCGGCACGGGCGTCGAAGGGCAGCTCTTCATCCTTGGCCGTGCACAGCGCCCGCTGTTGCACCAGCCAGTCACCGGCGGCACCCTGCTCTTGCGCCTTGGCCAGCAGTTTTCTCGCTGAACCGAAGTCCAGCCGGGCCTTGAAGGCTTCCACCAGACTGCGCAGGGCCTCTCCCCGGGGGGCGGGCTGCTGGTCCGCCATGATGGCCTGGAGGCGTGTTTTATCGTTTTCCATCGTCTCTCTCCTTAGCATCCCTTAACAGCTTGTTGGAAAACGGAGTTTTTTCAACAAGCTGCTATTGGCTCGGCCATCAAACAGCTCATCCTGAGCTGTTTGATGGTCACCCGCTAAATCATCCGCTCGCCATCTTGCGACATGGCGGGTATTTCACGGGCTCCCAGTGGCTGGCGCCAATGGCGGCACCTCCCTGTACCGCGACATTTTCCCGCCAGTTTTTGTTGCCGGATTAGTAAACCCGGCTGGCGCCTTGCAGTTCGATCAACAGTGCAACGATACCAGGTTCAAACTGCGTTCCCGCGCAACGACGAAGCTCTTTGAACGCCTCTTTTCGGGACAAGGGTTTGCGATAGGGCCGCCTGGTGGTCATGGCGTTGTAGGCATCGGTCACGGCCAGGATTCTGGCCTCGGGCAGGATTTCATCCCCTTTCAGGCCGCGGGGATAGCCTTTACCGTTGTACCATTCGTGGTGTTGGGCAACGATGCTTTTCAACGCGCTGAGTTCCTCCTGGTTGTCGGTGACAATCATGCCGATGATTTCCTCGCCGATGAGCGTGTGCCTTTCCAGCTCCTGCCGTTCTTTTTTTGTCAGTCTGCCTTTTTTGCGCATGATGGCGTTGGAAATATGGATCGTGCCAATGTCGTGCAGCATGGACGCCTGCTCCAACAAATACAAGCGTTCTTCGGGCAGCCCAAGACGGTGCCCGATTTCAACACTGAGGGCCCGGATTTCCTGGGAGTGGCTGATGCCTTTCAAGGCCCCGAAACCGCGGTTTTTCTCCATCAGATGAACCAGCGTCGTCAGCGACCGGAGCAGGGCTTCGGTGTCGCCCTCGAAATGCTCGTGGGGATCGTGCGCGGTGATGAGGTTGCCGCCGTTTTCCTTGGAATGGTACATGCGCCGGTCAGCGGCGCCGATCAGGCCTTTTTCATTGGAACCGTCCTCGGGATAAGCGGCGATTCCCACGCTGAGGGTCAGTCTGATGCGCTTCTCGCGCGCCACGCAATGACGGGCAAAACGGCTGCGCAGACGCTCGGCCACTTCAATGCCACCTTCCTTCGCCGATTCGGGAAGCAGCATGGCGAACTCGTCGCCGCCGTAGCGATAGACGGTATCGCCGTTGCGCAATACCTTGAGAAAAGCGTCCCGGGCCTTCAGCAGCATCTCATCGCCGAAGCTGTGGCCGTAGGAATCGTTGGCTTGCTTGAAGCCGTCGATATCGATGATGACGACGGCAAAGGGCCGCCGGTAACGCTTGGCGCGCTTGAATTCCTCCGTCAGGCGCTGATCAAAATAACGGCGGTTGTACAAGCCGGTGAGCGAATCAGTGATGGACTGCTCGTACAGCTTGCGGTGCAAAACCACCCGTTCGCTGATGTCTTCGAGGAAACAAAAAGCCAGCGTGCCGTTTTTGTTCCGTATGCGGTTAAAGGACACCGCCACCGGTGTTGCCGCGGCGCTTTCGCCACCGACGCTGAGTTCCAACGTGGCGCCGGCATGGATGGCCCGGCGCCGCCGGCCGAGTTTCTGCAGCTCCGCGGCGACGGCGTTCCGCGCAGCAGGCGCAAACAGATCCACCAGCAACCGGCCCGCCACCGCCGCTTCGCCAACACCGAACATCCGTTCGGCAGCCTTGTTGGCAAAGCTCACCCGCCCGTTTTCATCGAAGGCCACCACGCCGCAGGAACAGGCCTGCAGAAACGCCAGCACTTCCGTTCTGGAGGGAGCCGGGATGGCGTTCCAGCCGGGTGCATATTCGTTCATGATTTTTTTCCTTAAATGCTGATCAGGAGCCTTCCCGGCCTTGACAATGACGCACAAGCGCCCCGGGAACACGCCCCTCCCTGCCGCGCCCTCGCGATTATATACTTACAGAAAGTGGGCACAAAGGAGATCTGACGCTGTGGTCCCGGCCACCGGAGAACGGCCGGGCACAAACCACACCTGTTTATCATTGTAGGAGAGTTCTTCCCGGCCAGGCGGGCCCGGCCACCCGGCCTGCGGGAAAGGAATGGCACCAACGCCCCTTGCCAGCCGGCAGGAAATCCCGGCGGACTCACCTGGAACAGTACGATTTCCACATCGCTTATTTGAGTTCATTTCATCAGGGGGTTGGGGAAACTACCGAATCGTGGCAATGGGAACCGAATGCTATCAAACAGGGATAAGGCGGTATGAGGTCCGGCTTTTGGCTGGGCATACAGGGCAGAGAAAAGTGGCGCGGGGTCCCAGCAGCCCTCCCGTCCCATCCCAACACACCGCTTGACATCCCGATTTCACGGGCGGATCGAGGCGACGTCCGGCGGCATGAACGAACGGCTTATTCGCCCTGCTCCGCTCTTTCAAGCTGCGCCCGCAGGCGGCGCAGTGCTTCCTGGGTGTGGTGCAACTCGTCAAGGATCTGATCCCGGGTGACGGGCTGACGCAGCGCTTTGAGGCTCTCGGCCTTGGCTTCCTCCAGGTTGTTCAACACCACGGCGATGAACAAGTTGATCACCACGAAAGTGCCCACCACCACAAAGCTCACGAAATACACCCAGGACCAGGGATGCATGTCCATGGCCGTGTACATAACATCGGTCCAGTCCTCCAGGGTGACCACGCGAAACAGAGTGAGCAGGGAGATGCCCAGGGTGCGCCAGTGGGTGGGGTCGTGCTCGTGGAACAGATGGTAGCCGGCCACGGCATAGATGTAGAAAATCACGCTGAGCAGCAGTATGTTACCCATACTGGGAATGGACCGCACCAGGGTGGCGACAATGAGGCGAAGTTCCGGCACCACCGAAATCAGGCGCATCACCCGCAGCAGGCGGGCCAGACGCGCCACCATGGCAAACTGGCCGCTGGCGGGAATCAGGGACAACACCACCACACTAAAGTCAAACAGGTTCCAGCCGTTGCCAAAGTAGCACCGCCACCGGGGCGCCACAGCGGTGATCTTGATCACCGCTTCGATGATGAAAACCCCGAGGATGAGCCGGTTGCCCCACTCCAGCCCTGCCCCGTACTGCGCCATGATCGCCGGCGAAGTCTCCAGACCGATGATCACGCCGTTGAGGACGATAAGGCCAACGATAAAGAACTCGAATTTCGGGTGTTGGGCAATGCGCTGGCAGAGGGATTTCATAAGAGGGTTCCGAGACTCATCTTGCAACGGACCGGCACCGGCCGCCCGCAACAAGTGGTTGTTGCTATCTTAAGCTAGCCGGCGCTCTTGTCTGGACCGCGGCACCGGAAGCTGTCAAAATCCGGCGCGTATTTTACGTGCTTTGGTTTTCGCTGGGTAGGCTCACCGGGTGCATGTGAAGGCTGAAGGAAAACATTCGCCCTTCGGCCGTCTGACAGTTGAGGATGTCCAAAAACATGAGCAAAAGTTTGTGGTTCCGCCTGGTGAGTGTTTCAGGCACGCTCGGCACCTTTTCAACGCCGGCCCTGGCGGCCGGCGGCGGCGAAGGGCCCGCCCTGGATCTGACCGCTTCCGGCTTCGGCATCGCGGCCCTGGTCTTGTTTGTCATCGCCTACGGTTTCGTCATCGCCGAAGAATTCCTGCATTTGCGCAAATCCAAACCGGTTATCGTCGCGGCCGGCATCATCTGGGCACTGGTGGGCATCGCCTACGCCATGCACGGGGATACCAGCTATGCCGCCGCGCAGCTCAAACACAATCTGCTGGAGTACGCGGAGCTGCTGTTGTTCCTGCTGGCAGCCATGACCTACATCAACACCTTGCAAGACCGCAATGTGTTTGATGCCCTGCGTGCCTGGCTGGTGTCCTCGGGCCTGTCCCTGCGCACCATTTTCTGGGTCACCGGGGTACTGGCTTTTTTCATCTCCCCGGTGGCGGACAATCTCACCACGGCCCTGATCATGGGCGCCGTGGTCATGACCGTGGGTGCCGGCAACGCCGCCTTCATCTCGGTGGCCTGCATCAATATCGTGGTGGCCGCCAACGCCGGCGGCGCCTTCAGCCCCTTTGGCGACATTACCACCTTGATGGTGTGGCAGAAGGGCATCGTTCACTTCAAAGAGTTTTTCGACCTCTTCATCCCCTCTTTGGTCAACTGGCTAGTTCCCGCTTTCATCATGTCCTTTGCCGTACCCCGGGCCAAACCGCAGGCCCTGCGCGAAACGGTAACCGTCAAGCCCGGCGGCTATGTGATCATCGCCTTGTTTGCCCTGACCATCGTCATGGCCGTGTCCTTCCACAATTTCCTCCATTTTCCGCCGGTGCTGGGCATGATGACGGGCCTGGGCCTGCTCAAGCTCTACGGTTACCGGCTGCGCCGTTACGAACTGGCCCACTGGAACGAAACCGCGTCACCGGAACAACTGGACGTGAAAGACAGCACCCTGCTGAAAAACTACAAGCCGCGCCACCAGCCCTTCGACATCTTCATCAGCATGAAACGCGCGGAATGGGACACCCTGATGTTTTTCTACGGGGTCATTATGTGCGTGGGCGGACTCGGTACCATCGGCTATCTGGCTCTGGTATCGGAAACCATGTACGTTGATCTGGGACCCACCTGGGCCAATGTGCTGGTGGGCATTCTGTCGGCCGTCGTGGACAATATCCCGGTCATGTTCGCTGTCCTCAGCATGAATCCGGACATGTCCCTGGGCCAGTGGCTGCTGGTGACCCTGACCGCCGGCGTGGGTGGCTCCCTGTTGTCCATCGGCTCCGCCGCCGGGGTGGCCCTGATGGGGCAGGCCCGCGGCATCTATACCTTTTTCCGGCACTTGAAATGGGCCTGGGCCATCGCCCTGGGTTACGCGGCCAGTATCTGGATTCACATGTATTTCAATGAAGATCTGTTGAGCCTGCCGGTGTCCACCTGAGCTTCGGACAGCCTCAGGCTAGACCGCGCCACATCAGCTCGCGCGGCTCCGGGTTGAGGTAGGTCTGCCGGGCGAGGTAGGGGTGGTGATGGCGGCGCAAGTGGTGCCGGAACAACGCAACGGGCACCAGCAGGGGCAACTCGCCCAGGCGATAGGCGTCGATGACTTCCAAAAGTTCCGCCACGTCGTCACGGTCCAGCTTCTTTTTGAAGCAGCCCAGAATGTGCCGCAACACTTTGGTGTGGCGCTTGCGCGTGGCGCGGTGCGTGAGCGCCGCCATGAAACGCACGCCGTAGTCGGCCGCCACCGTCCGCACCGGCTGGCGGCCGGCGCCGGCCAGCAACCGGCCCAGCTCGCGGAAACACCCCGGGCCATGGGCCATAAGCGCCAGCTTGTGAACGGCATGAAAATCCAGCAATCTGGCCGCGCTCAGCCGCCCCGCCAGCAAGGCCTGCCAGCGCCGGTGGGCAAATACCCGCTCGATGAAATTCTCCCGCAGGAGCGGATCGCCCAGCCGCTCCTCTTCCTCCACCGGCAACAACGGCCGGGCCGCCATGATCTCGCGGGCGAACAGGCCCACCCCCCGCGGCCGGGGCGGACCGCAGTCGGGATACAGCTTGACCCCTGCCATGCCGCAACTGGGGGAGCGGCTTTTGAAAATGAAGCCATTGATATCCCCCAGGCGGCGGGCGGTGTCACGGCCGTATTGTCTCAGCGCCGCGGTCACATCCAGGCCGGGGTCGTCCACCCCCCGGGCGCGGGGTGCGCTGGGATCGCCGCTGAGGCGCACCGGCGGGCGCGGCACGCCCAGGCCGGCGGCGACCTCGGGACAAAACGGCACCAACTCAAACACCCGGGCCAGGGTACCCAGAATATAGGCATCGGCTTTATGATGACCGTCGTAGCGCACAGCGTGGCCCAGCAGACAACTGCTCACGCCGAGGCGCACCACATCGCCCCCCGGCGACGCAACGTTATTGTCCATGGATGAACACGCCCCCAACCCTCTTGAGACGGCTGTCAAGAATTGTACACCTCGCGGTGCTGGCCGCCGCCTGCTCCGCCCCACCCGTGCCGGGCGGCGAAATCATCGAAATCTTTGACGGCCGCAGCCTGGCGGGCTGGGAAAACAAGGCCTTCCAGGGACAGACCCGCTATCGCCTGGTCCAGGACGGCGACCGCCCCGCCCTGCGGGCCGACAGCCATGCCGCCGCCTCGGGCCTGGTGCGAAAAATCGAGATTGACCTGGAACGCACACCCTATCTCAACTGGTCGTGGAGGGTGGAAGGCACCTTGGGAAAACTGCATGAGCGGGAGAAAAGCGGTGACGACTTTGCCGCCCGGGTCTATGTGATCGTCTCCGGCGGCCTGTTGTTCTGGCGCACCAAGGCCATCAATTACGTGTGGGCCAACACTTCCCCGGCGGGGGATGCCTGGCCCAACCCCTATACCCATCGCGCCCACATGGTCGCACTGGAAAGCGGCGCGGCCCACGCGGGCCAATGGCGCAGTGAGCGGCGCAATGTGCGGGATGACTTCCGGCGCTGGTTCGGAGAGAACGTGTCCCACATCCACGCCGTGGCACTGATGACAGACACCGATGACAGCGCCGGCCAAGCCCGGGCCTACTACGGCCCTGTTTATTTTTCCTCGGAGTAGACAGGGGGGTGATGAAATGGGCGCCTGCTTACAGTCCCTCGTCCACCCGGATTCATCCATGCCGTCTGCCGCGCTGCGTTCCCCGTGGCGCCGATACTCCACCAGCAGGGCCTTGAGCTTGAGCTCTGAGATGTCATTGGAATCATTGATCTTATTAACCCGGCAATCAAACAGGTCGTCCTGACCTGTTTGATTGCCGCCCGCGAAATACGGGCGCCATTGTGCGAAATGGCTGGTATTTCGCGGGCTCGCACTGACTTGCGCCAATGGCGGCACAACCCACCGCAATCGTACTGACAAATGGTGGCCTTTGCAAAGCGGCATATGCTGTTACTATGCTTTCCCAATACGGGCTGATACGTGACACACGGCGCCCGCAGCTTCAAACCCGCTACGGACGGCCGGCGCCGGGCGGCGTCTTCCACCCTAGGATGATCAATTATGAGTTCACACCCTGCCCCCACAATCATCGTGCACGGCGGTGTCGGCCGCATCAGAGAAAACGCCAGCGCTTATCTGCTGGCCTGCCGGGATGGCGCGCGCCGCGGCTGGCAGCGGCTGCAGCAGGGGGCGTCAGCCCTGGACGCTGTGCAAAGCGCCGTGGAAACGCTGGAAAACAATCCCCTGTTCAATGCCGGCACCGGTTCCGCCCTGAACCGGTGCGGCCATGTGCAGATGGATGCATCTTTGATGGAGGGGCATACCCTGCGCTGTGGCGCCGTCGCCGCAGTCACCAAAGTGAAAAACCCCATTGCCGTCGCCCGGGCCGTGCTGGAAGACGGTGAACACGTATTGCTCTGCGGGGACGGGGCCCTCGAATTCGCCAGGCACAACGCGCTCACGCTGTGCGCCGAGGACGCATTGGTGGTCCCCCGGCAACGCAGCCGCTGGGAGAGAAAATACGGCACTGTCGGCTGTGTGGCGGTGGACAACGAAGGGCGCACCGCCGCCGCCACCTCCACTGGCGGCATTATGGGCGCGCTGCCCGGACGCATCGGTGATTCCGCTCTGATCGGCTGTGGCACCTGCGCCAACGAGCACGGCGCCGTTTCCTGTACCGGCCTGGGGGAAGCCATCATCCGAACCGGACTGGCGCGCATGGCCCTGGAGATCATGCGTACCACTTTCGATCCCGCTGCGGTGGTGAACGAAGCCCTGGTGGATTTCTACCGCCACACGGACGCCGAGGCGGGACTCATAATGGTGGACCACCAAGGCCGGATGGGATGGGCGCACAACACGCCCCATATGCCGGTATGCGTCATCACTGGTGACGGCAGCTACAGCGAGCATTTGTAGCGCCCTTCCATACGCCAAAGTCACACACAAGCCCTGACTAAAACCTTCCCCCCGGCTGCCGACAAACCAGTAATCGGCACAAACGGCCGCCATGCCGGTTTGAGCGCGCCTCCGGGGCAGTTCGCGATGCCCCGGTCCGGGCAGCGCCCAGCAACGCGACAATCACCATGTTCAAACTCAGCCGCTATTTTTCCATCGCCAGCATCGTCGGCACCGGAGTCATATTGGTGGCCCTGGTGTTGCTCTATCGCCAACTGGCCATGGAGGAACTGATCGCCCAGCAGCGCAGCGCTCACGCCGGCTATGCCGGCATCGTCTCAGAATCCATCTGGCCGGACTACGCCGCCTTCGTCAAGGCCACTGGCCACTCACCCTTTGGCGACTTCAACACCCAGCCCCAATACGCGGCCCTGGCGGCCGCGGCCCGCGACCGCCTGCGGGCGCTGGGACTTGCCCGGATCGACATCCTCAACCCATCCGGCTGGGTGGTATTCTCCACTGCCGGGGAGGCGGCGGGCACCCGGCTCAGCGACCGCCACGGCTGGCAACGGGCACTGGGCGGCCAATCCGCAGTGGATTTCACCACCGATCAGGCAGCGCGGGACATCATTGCATCTTATTTCCCCCTGAGGTCGCACAATACCGACGAGCCCGCGGCAGTCCTTGTTTTATCCAGCGATGTCACGCCCCTGACCCGCCGTATCCACACTGCACAACTGAGAATGGGAGCCGGCGTACTGCTGGTCACCTCGCTTCTTTATCTGGTCCTGCTCAGCATCGTTCGCCGCGCCGAACGCATCATCGTCCGGCAGGAAAAAATACATCGGGAACACCGGGCGCAACTGCGCCACCAAAACAATCACGATGTACTCACCGGGCTGCCGAACCGCACTCATTTCAGCGAACGGCTGGGAGAATCGGTCAAACGGGCGCGACGCGCCCGCAGCGACTTCGGCGTGTTGTGCCTGGACCTGGACCGCTTCAAACTGATCAACGACAGCCTGGGTCACGACCAAGGCGACCTACTGCTGAAGATCGTGGCACGACGGCTGGGCAACGCGATAAGAGAGTCGGATCTGGCGTTTCGCCTGGGCGGCGACGAATTCGCCGTCATCTTGGAAAATCTGGGCGAAGCAGAAAGTGCGGCCGTTGTGGCCCAACGCATTGTCTCGTGTCTGGCAGACCCCATTGAGCTGGCGGGGCAAGAGCTGATCGTGACAGCCAGCATAGGCATCGCCATCTTCCCCAGAGACGACATGAACCCGGTAAAGCTCGTAAAAAACGCCGAAGCCGCCATGTACCGCGCGAAACAATGGGGCGGCAGGCGCTACGAATTTTACACTCAGGATTTAAACGAAAGCGCCGCTCAACGCCTGTCCTTCGAAACCGCGCTGCAGCGGGCCCTGAGCCAGAATGAATTCGAGCTGTACTACCAGCCCAAGGTGGCCTGCGACGACAAAAAAGTAGTGGGCATCGAAGCCTTGCTGCGCTGGCAGCGCCCCGGAACAGGCACGGTCCCCCCCGCCGACTTCATCCCCTTCCTGGAAGAATCGGGACTGATCATCCCCGTGGGCGAATGGGTATTGCGCACCGCCTGCAGACAAAACCGGGCATGGCAGGAACAAGGCATCGCGCCAGTGAGAATCTCCGTAAACGTCTCCACCCGCCAGTTTCGCAGCACAAGCTTTGTCACCTGTGTGGAAAGCGCATTGAAAGAAAGCGGCCTGGCGCCCAAGTACCTGGAACTGGAACTGACTGAAAGCCTGCTGGTGGACAATGCCGAACAAGCGATCCACATCATGGAGAAACTGAAAGCGCTGGGTGTGACCCTGTCCATCGACGATTTCGGCACCGGCTATTCCTCCTTGAGCTGCCTCAAACACTTCCCCGTGGACTACCTCAAGGTGGACCGCTCATTTATCTCCGGCCTTGCCCGAGACGGAAAAGATGCCGTCATTGCCTCCGCCATAGCGGTGTTGGCGCGCGACCTGGAACTCAGACTCGTGGCCGAGGGGGTGGAAGATCACAAACAGGTGAAATACCTGCGTGAATACGGCTACGACGAATTGCAAGGCTTTCTCTTCAGCCATCCCCTGCCGGCGGATGAACTGGCAAGGTTTTTGGAAAAAGGACTCGCCAAAACCCCCTTGACACTGATCTACGGTAACAGCGACGACGCCCAAAGCGCCTAGTGCCCCGGCGCCAGACATTCCGGCGCGATCAGGCTTGCAGCCACAGCATCGCATTGTGGATGCCTGCGCGCACCGAAAACCAACATCATGCGACTGGGCCTGCCGCGCACCGGGATCACCCTGGGCGCGGGCGGTGGCACACTGCAAAAATGTTGCTGCCGTTCAATTTGGATCGGGCCACATCGGCCATGGCAGGCAGTGGATGTCCAGAATACAACGGGATGATTTGACCGGCATCATCGTTCACTTGATTCACTTCACAGGTGACCATCAAACGCTCGGGACGAGCTGTTTGACTGCCGGGTTGATCAGTGAACATCAGCCGGCTCACTGAACTGCCGCCGTTCCACCTGGTAGCCCCGCCGGGTCAACCATTCTATGGCCTCATCCGCGGCCATCAAATCCACCAGGCCCGGGACGGGGGGAAGATTGTTCCCGCCCGCCAACAGCGCTTTGCTGGCCCACAGCGCGGGAGCGGCCGGTATTTTCAGGCCCTCTTTTTTCGCAATCACTTCCAGTTCCCGCACAGGCCGTCCCCAGGCATCACAAAGCGACAGCAACAAATGCCCTTCATCCGTGCCAAGGCGGCGCGCAAATCTTGCCACAGCCACAGCAGGACAGGTGGCACGCCTTAACAGGGGTGAGGAGACATGAGGCATGACATAACTCGCCAGCCACAAGATGGCGTTGATATAATGCCGGTCGAAGCCCACGTAAAATTCCACCGGCACAGCGCCACGCGCAAGGCCGACAGCGCCATCAAAGGGTATGGGATAGCGCCCATAGCTGCGCACCACGCCATCGTGGTGCCGATAACGACGCAGTTGACGAAACGCTCTCCGGCCATTGTCTGACCCGTGGCCGAGCGGACACCCCAAAGGCCGTAGCAAACCGAAAAGCAAACCACCACTGACCGGATTGCGGGATCCCAGACTGAGATAAACCTCCAGCCTCTTCCCGCCACCACCTGGAAACGTGGAACTCAACAACTCCACCAGGGCGGGCACCGTGGAGCACCCGGGCACAGCGACGCTGCGTGGCCCGCTGACAGCGGCCGCGGCCGCCTTGACCTTGGAGATAAAATGCAGATCTTCCGCCAGATCGATGTAGTGCGTGCCATTATTGAGGCACGCGCTCACCAGGGGACCGGGGTCGTGATGGTAAGGTCCGGCCGCGTGAATCAGCAACCGGACACCCGCAAGCGCCGCCCCGTAGCTGGCGGGTTCGTTGATGTCCAGATAGCGCTGCGCCCGCCCGCCGGTCAGGCCGGCACTGCGCGAAGCGCCAATGATCTCGGCGTCGGGAAGTTCTTCTCGCAGCAATTCACAAAGCAGCTGCCCCAAGGTACCACCCGCCCCCAACACCAGAATGCAGCGGGCCGCCCGGACGCTCATCAGCGCCTGAGCCCGGGGGAGCCGGCCAACACCGCGTTTCTCGACTGTGGCAGCACAGGCGCATTGATAAATGACTGCGCCGAACGAAAAGCAACGTAGTGTTCTGTCACCCTGCGGGCGCTGGAAGCCTTGGGCATGTCGCGAAAGGCCTGTTCCAGATATCCCTTCACCGCGCTACTCCACGGCCCGCTGGGAATGAACGAATACATGGCACCCGAGGCGAACAGCAGCACATCCTCGGCCAGATTATATTGCGGCCTGCCCACGGCCTCGTAATAAGGATTACCGACGGGAGGGAAATAAGCCGGCGCGGGCTGTGTGATCGCAAAATTGTAGTCCGGCAGGACAGTCCAGTCCTCGCTGGAGGTGAATGATACCAGGCACGCAATCGCAAAGGCGCTGACGGCCAGCGGGGCCCACCTGAGCTTCTTTGTGTAAAGCAGTCTTCCCCCCGCCATCACTGCGGCCCAGTTCATCAGCGCCATGGCGAGAAAAAAAGTGGGATAGATGACTACCGGCACGACATCGAGCTGTACCGCCACCCATTCCCCCAGCGTGGCAACCCAGCCGGCGAAGACCATAATGGGAAAATAAGACACGCGCCAGACAATGAAGGCCCCCACCACCACCACTGCCCGTAGCACAGGCCCTTGCACCTTGCCCCAGAGTGAAGTCACGGCAAAACCCGTACCCGTTAAGGAGGCAAGTTGAAAGGCCAGGAACAAAGGCGCCTGGTTTAACCGCGCCAGGTGGTCAAACCCAAGCCCCAAGGCACCAAGAATGAGCGCGGCGAGCCAGGCGCTCTTTGCCCACATGCGCCTAAAACACCCTCATCTTCTGTAATTCCGGGGCGACCTTGTCCAGCCGTTCCGCCAGGATGCGCAAACGGCAGGTGGGCACTTTGGGATACAGATGGTGCTCCACGTGATAGAACATATTGTAGGTAATGATGGCCTTGATTTTCTCGCGCACTGTTCTGGCAATGTAATGGGTGCGGTCGCAATCGTGGTGCACCGTCCAGACGGCAAAAAACGCCGTCAGACAATTGGCAACCAGCATAACGATGACATGATATTGAAGTACCGCGACGTCCCACACCAACAACACCAGCGTGATCCAGACGGCATTGGCCACCAGCTCGGCGATGACCCACCGGCGAATGCGGACACCACCCTTTTCCAGCGCGGTTTTGTGCAGCAGATAGGTGAATTCAGGACCGAACAAAATCGCGCGCCACCACACCATGCGGGCACTGACAGCCTCCACGTCTTCGTCGTTCATGCAGAAGCGGTGGTGACGCAGGTGATTGAACTGAACTGCATGCATCGAGCCCAGCATTACGATACTCAGCAGGAACATGAAATATTCATGGGCTTGGCGGCTGATGCCAATGGCGTAGTGAAACGCGTTGTGGACCTGGCGCAGACCGCAGAGAAAAAACATAAACGACGCCCCCATGGCCGGCAGGTACCATTCGTGATAAGCGAACGCCAGGGACAAAATCAGCCAGGGCAGGGAAATCAGCAGTTCCTTTACGACATCCCAGGTGGACAATTCGCACAGATCCTGCCACACCACGCTGCGTACGCGCCCATCATGCAATATCTCCAACGCCATCGAGACCCCCCCTCCCAAATGAGATGCTCTTACTTAACCCGGCAATCAAACAGGTCGTCCTGACCTGTTTGATTGCCGCCCGCGAAATACGGGCGCCATTGTGCGAAATGGCTGGTATTTCGCGGGCTCACATTGACTTGCGCCAATGGCGGCACATCCCTGTGCCGCGCTATTAACCCGACAATCCTAATTGCCGGGTTAATAAATCAGGGTGCAGCCATGCACCGCACACAGCTTTGAGAAATGAAACCGTCCGCCCAACTCCGGATAAGCTTGCCGTTAAAGTGAAAACAAATAAAAATTCAGCAAATCGCCGCAAAAATACCACTTCCCCGTGGCAGAGCCGCACGGCCCGTTCGACGCTGTCCTGATGTTTGTGATCCTGAATTCTGAAACGTCCATTCCTCAAGTGTCAAGCCGTCAGGACTTTTTCCCCTAAAAAATGGGGGATTACACAGCGCTCCCCGGCAAGCTCGTAGAGAAAAGACCTTTCAACAAGTAGGGCCGGGAGGGGGGCAAGACGGACAAAATGCCCGCACTCTGGCATGGGAAACCAACCCTTAGCCGGCCCGATCCAAACCCTGACCGGGAGGGATAGCTGGTTGAAATACCGTACTTTGTCGTGAACAGCTCCAAAGCCCGTAATTCCAACAATATCTGCATGGACTTCAGGGTGCGCCCATGCCACGAGGCCTCAGCGTCCATCCGCCGCGGCGCAGTCCTGCAACACAAGTGGCCCGACGCCGGCGCGGCCCAGCGGCCCCAAGGCGCCGGAGGACGCCTCCACTTGAAACCCTCCCCTATTCCGTTTACCGTGCCCTCACGCACCCACTGCCAACGATGTGATGACACCCCACGAGTATTGCGAGCAAAAAGCCGCTGCCAGCGGTTCAAGCTTTTACTACAGCTTTATGTTTCTGGACGCCCTGCGGCGGCGGGCGATTACAGCCCTGTACGCCTTCTGCCGGGAAGTGGATGATGTGGTGGACGAATGCCATGACGAGAATGTGGCGCGCACCAAGCTGAACTGGTGGCGGACGGAAGTGACTCGGGTTTTCCAAGGGGCACCGGAACACCCCGTGGGCAGGGCGCTGGTGGAGGTGTTGCAGGATTTCGACCTGCCGGAGGAATATTTCCAGGAAATCATCGACGGCATGGAAATGGACCTGGACTGCAACGCCTACCGCAGTTTCAAGGAACTCTCGCTGTACTGCTATCGCGCTGCCTCGGTGGTGGGCCTGATGGCGGCGGAAGTCTTCGGCTATCAGGACCGCCGCACGCTGAAATATGCCCACGATCTCGGCATTGCGTTTCAACTCACCAACATCCTGCGCGACGTGCGTGAAGACGCCCAGCGCGGCCGGGTGTACCTTCCTGAGGAAGAGCTGGACCGCTTCGGCGTGACGCGCGATGACATCCTCCACGGCCGGGACAGCAATGCCAGCCGCCAGCTCTTCGCCCACCAGGCCCGGCGCGCCCGGCAGTACTACCAACGCGCCTTCGCCCACCTGCCGGCCCAGGACCGCTACGCCCAGCGCACGGGCCTGATCATGGCCGCCGTCTACCAGGCGCTGCTGGATACCATAGAAAAACGCCGCTATCCCGTACTGGCCGGCCGGGTACGGCTCAGTCCCTTACACAAGCTGTGGATCGCCTGGCGCACGGCGCAAAAAGAAAAACACCGTCACCTGTCCCAGGCGCCCGCCGGCGCGCCATAGCGGTCCGTGTCCGTCACCATCATCGGCGGCGGCTGGGCAGGGCTGGCCTGCGCGGTGGAACTGTGTCAGGGGGGCATGCCCGTCACCGTGTTCGAGGCCGCACCCCGACTCGGTGGCCGCGCCCGCCGGGTGACGGTGGAGGGCGACGTGCTGGACAACGGCCAACACCTGCTCATCGGCGGCTACCGTGAAACCCTGCGTTTGATGACTGTGATCGGCGTGGCCGAAAATACCGTGCTGCACCGCCAGGCCTTGCAGTGGGACATGCGCGCCGCGGAGGGACCGAATCTGCTGCTCGGCGCACCGCGCCTTCCCGCCCCGTTTCATCTGGCCTGGGCCCTGGCCACGGCCAAAGGGTGGTCCTGGCCTGAGCGCCGGGCCGCGCTCGGGCTCTGCACCCGCCTGCTGGTGCGCCGGTTTTCCCTGGACGAAGAATTGCCGGTGAAAGACTGGCTGGCGCGCGAGTCCCAGCCGGCGCGCGTCGTCCAGCTGTTGTGGTCACCGCTTTGCCTCGCCACCCTCAACACGCCCATAGAAAACGCCTCCACCCAGGTCTTTTTGCGGGTGCTGCGCGACAGCTTCGCCCGCCGCCGGGCGGACAGCGATTTGCTGCTGCCGGCCCAAGACTTAAGCGCGCTGTTCCCCGAACCCGCCGCCGCTTACATCAACTCACACGGCGGCAAAGTGCTGACGGGCACGCGGGTCTCGGCCCTGACTCTGGATCAGCAGGGCATCGCCGGTCTTACCACCCAGGCGGGCACGCATAAAACGCGGCACATTGTGTTGGCCGCACCCCCCCTGGCTGCCGCGCGCCTGCTCAGCCCCCACAGCGCAACGCGCACCCTGGCCGAAGGCCTGAACCGCTTTCAATACGAACCCATCACCACCGTCTATGTGCGCTACCCGCCCGATACGCGTTTGACCAGCGGCATGGTCGGCTTCGACGGCAGACTCACCCAATGGCTGTTCGACCTTGGCACGGCCGGAAAACGCGGCTGGATGGCCGCCGTCATCAGCGGTTCCGGCCCGCACATGGCACTGAGTAAAAAAGACCTGGAAGCAAAAATCACCGACGAACTGGCCCGGCTGTTCCCCCACTGGCCGGCACCCCAAACCGTTCACGCCATCCGGGAAAAACGCGCGACCTTTTCCTGCCACAGCGGCGTCAAGGCCTTGCGGCCCGGCCAGGTCACTGCGGTCAAAGGCCTGTATCTGGCGGGAGATTACACCGCGACGGGATACCCCGCCACCCTGGAAGGCGCCGTGATCAGCGGTGTGCGCTGCGCGCGGGCAGTGCGTTCAGAAACAGAATAGAACAACATGGCAATCCAAAAATACCTCAATTCCCCTTGTCAACATTCTGCTTGTCAAGGGCTTCGACCCCTTTTTCTTTTTTTGCTTTTTACTGCTTACTGATTCTCCAACAACACCGAAATCACTTCTTCCACCGACGTACGGCCCTCCCGGGCCAGGGCCAGGGCGTTGTCTGCCAGGGGGGTCATGCCCTCTTCGATGGCGGTCTCTTTGATGTCCTGGGCGGAGGCTTTCTGATCGATGAGCCGCTGGATGCGGGGCGTGACGGGCAGCAATTCGCAGACGGTGGTGCGGCCCAGGTAGCCCAGTTGGTTGCAGTGCTCGCAACCCTCCCCCCGGTAGAACACTTCGTCCGGTGCAATGCCCAAGTATTGGCGATGACCGTCGTCCACCTCTTCCTCCACTTTGCAGTGGGGGCAGTTGACGCGCACCAGGCGCTGCGCCATCACGCCGAGCAGGGTGGAGGCGAGCAGGTAATGCTCCACCCCCATATCCACCAGACGGGAGACGGTGCTGGCGGCGTCGTTGGTGTGCAGGGTGCTGAACACCAGATGCCCGGTGAGCGCGGCTTTGTTGGCGATTTCTGCGGTATCGTTATCGCGGATTTCGCCGATCATGATGACGTCCGGGTCGTGCCGCAAAAACTGCCGGAGCGCCTGGGCAAAGGTGTAGCCGGTGATGGTGGAAGTCTGCACCTGCTCCACGCCGTCGATGTCGTATTCCACCGGATCCTCAACGGTGAGAATATGCACGTTGCGCTTTTTCACTTCGTTGAGCATGGCGTACAGGGTGGTGGACTTGCCGGAGCCGGTGGGCCCGGTTACCAGAAACAGGCCGTGCGGGCGGTTGATCAGGCGCCGCGCAATTTTGTATTCGGTTTCAGCAAGACCCAGTTCTTCCAAAGAACGCAGGCCGGATTCTTTGTCCAATATCCGGATCACCACGCTCTCGCCCTTGACCGTGGGCACCACGGAAATCCGCAAATCAATGCCTTTGGCGCCCCATTGCAGCCGGGCGTGACCGTCCTGAGGCAGGCGTCGCTCGGCGATGTCCATCTGGGCGGTGATTTTGATCCGGCTGACGAGGGCAGGCAGCAGGTTTTTGTTCAGGGTGCGGGAGTATTGCAACTTGCCGTCAATGCGGTAGTACACGTTCACCCGGTCCTTCTCCGGGCGGATGTTGATGTCGGAGGCGTTGCGCGTCACCCCCTGCACCAGGATGGCATTGACCAGGCGCACAATGGGTTTGCGCTGGGCTTCCTGCTCCATGAGGTGCATGGATTCCGCAGGTTCGGTGGGCGTGCCCACCGCATCCACCTGCAAATCTTCCATGGCCTCGTCTTCTTCCAGCTTGCTGTAGAACTTTTGCAGCAGGCGGCGAATGTCCATGCCGCTGGCCATGACCGGCTCGAAGCGGGCGTTGGTGTTGAAGCGCAGGGCGCTGATGACGGTGTGATCCAGAGGGTTTTCCATGGCCACCACCAGCTTGCCGTTCACCTCCCCCAGGGGGACGATGTTATGGTGAATGGCAAATTCAGCGGGAATGCGCGCCAGCATGGTCATGGGCAGGTCGAAGGCCTGAAGGCGCACATAGGGAATGCCGAGCTTCAGTGCCAGCGCCACATTGACCTGTTCCTGGGTGACCAGCGCCATATCCACGAGAATCTGACCCAGGTGCCGGCCTTTGAACTCCCGCTGGCGGATCAGCGCCTCCCTGAGCTGGGCGCGGGAGATCACCCGGCGGGCCAGGAGAATCTCCCCCAGGCGGATATCGGGCACTTCGCCCGCCGCGCCGAACAGACGGCCAAGATCAGAGGCCGAACTGACCACGGTGTTGGAATTCAAAGCGGCGTCCAGCGTGCTCATGGCGCCCCCAAAGACCGGCAGCGGAAACGGCAAGCCCCGGCCAGTGCTTGCCCTGTCAATGGATTGACGCGCACATTTCGCCCCCTTGTTCTCCCAACTGATTTTTTATCTGATTGTTTTAACACAATAATAACCACTTGCCGGCAAC